>JALNZF010000027.1 GCA_023229435.1 Nitrospirota bacterium | reverse complement strand
TTGACGAGAAGGCGCTGGAGATAGGGTATGGTTGAGATACAGTGACACTCTCGGAGGAAACGGAGAGAAACGGGGAACACAAACATCAACCTGTAGCCACTACGCCAGTGCTTTACTCTACAGTTATTTATTCTTTCTTTAAAGCTGCGGCCACTACTTCTACTTCTTTCCGAATATCCTTGCTACTCCGGAGATACACAGTCACGGCCGCAGGGTCTTTCCGCAAATATGCCGCGATCTCTCGCCCCGTATAACCATATTCCTTCGCCAGGATACTGAAGAGTCGTCGAGCAGTCAAGATATTTATGGTTCTTCTCCATGATCGCAGATCTTCAAGCGATACGCCGTATTGCCGCTCAATCTCTCGTGCTAACCGGGGCAAGGTGTATTCCTTCTTTTGGCGCTCTTTCTTGATTTCTCCATCGTGTTTTTCGACGACCTTTTCGACAAACCGTTCGTCTCCCAAGAGTCTTTGATCTATGGTGGCATAGACGTCTTCCTGCTTGACCGTTGCTCCGTCGTTCATGAACATCGCGTACTGTTTTCGTGCTCTGCCTTTGTTCTCGGAAAACATTCTGAGAACAAGGTCGGTGTCAAGGAACTCTGACCGCTCTGTTTTTGTGAAATATGCTCGATGGCTGCTCCACAAATATTGATCAAGACTTTCAGCGATCTTCGCTCGCAGGGGATTGTAATGGATGTATTTTACAAGGGCCAGCAGATATCGGTCACGGTCGCAAAGGATGGCTTTGTACCTGCCCTGAAAGAGGTGCCCCACGGTCTTGTACCTTCGGTTATAGTACATAGTATACCGCTGGTTGACACCTTGGAGGATTTTGGAGAGCGGAATGTCCCTGGTTTCAATCAGAAGGTGCACATGGTTGGACATAAGTATGTAGGCATAGAGATGAAAATGATAGCGTTGTTTGTAGCCGATAAGGATCTCAAGAAATTTACGATAATCGAGGGGATCTTTAAATATCTTCTGCTTCTGGTTTCCTCTGGTGATTACATGATAAAAGGCGCCTTCGTATTCAATTCGGGGTTTTCTGGCCATGACAGAGGATAGCAAATATCCCAATAGGTGTCAATAACTCAATCTTTAAGTCTGACCCCATACGCCTGCTACCCATACGCCTCTTCTTTTCGATAAAAATAGCCGCTTCGTTCAATAAAAAAGCCGCATCGTTCAAGTGTTCCCCTGCATTTCCTGATATATAAAGGCAACGATTCAGTTCCCTCGGGAGCGGAAACAGTTTCTGACTGACGGGACAGCATGAACTCAGGCGATTTGCCTTCAAACAAAAGCGTCAATCGCCGTGATGCCCGTTTCCGGCAGCGCTGCGACTCAGGAGCAGGAAGAGCACCTCCGGCATAAAGCGCTATTTTTGTTTTAGCAATTATTTTGCTGAATAGTTACCAACTATCTTAAGGAGGGACAAAACATGAGATACAAACATCTGATTGGGGCACTGCTGTTGGCAACAAGCTTGCTGTTATCAACTACCGAAGCAATAGCGACGATCTGGACCGACCACTATGATGAATCAAATGGTTACTCCTTTGCGGGAAACGGGATTTCCACGATCACGTTCGATGACTGGGATTATGTCGGCCCATGCGGGCAAACCTACAAGGATTTCCAGCCGTGCAATGGCGGGTTCGGCGAACTCGGTCAGCAGCAGCACGTCGTGACGCTTCGGCCTGACCGGCTCACGCCGGACGCTCCTCAAGATATTTTAAAAGACATGACGAATTCGCCGGTATACCCCAATGCCAACATGGACGGACAGATAAACTTCTACAAATGGGGATATACAACTCCGGGTTTTGACATCCCGGGCGACATAATAGCATATAGAGCGAAGGACTACTCGGCATCCACCCGGCAGGGATGTACTTTCGATATGAAGATCGATGTTGACGGCGACTATCTGGTCCTCAAAGAAGACATGCTTTTTGCCTATATTGATACTTTTTCGTATGTGGACGCCACAGGGGTGAATCCGCCTCAGGAGGTCAAGCAATCCATTTCGTTCCAACCGTACCCGGTTTCCGATGCCATCGGATGGTGCGGATCAGTAATGGCCGAGCATCCCGCCGCTCTCGCCATGATGGGGGGCCAGATAACCTTCGATTTTGTTATGGACGCTTATTCCGGCGACCCGCCCAATCGCATCTTCATGGGTTCGCAGATCGTGCCCAAATTTGAAATGAGGGCCTATGGTACGCTGAAGGTCCATGTCTGGGCCGGTTCAGATCTGCAGACGTTCTCGTCCAACGCGGTCAGCAACAATACCTATCCAGGCAACACGGACCACTTTGACCCGGACCCTAACTATTACAACCGCGTGTCGTTCCATGGAGGAGGGGTGGTTCCGGATGGCGCCTGGGTCTCCTCGGATTCATATAACCCGGATGGTTCCCCCAAATTGAACGATGACGGCACCTGGAATGTAACGGTGGTACCTGAGGGGAACGGCGCCGTATGGTATAAGAACGCATTCGCGGGCTACGCCTTTATCCTGCGGGCTGACGCACTGCGCATGATTGACTGGTTCAATCCCAAATACGGACCCGAGCCTCCGTGCACCCCTGTGAACTGCGATGACAGCAATCCCTGCACCGCTGATTCCTGCGCGGGTGGCAAATGCCTTAATAAAGAGATGATCTGCCCGTTGGCCTATAAATGCAATTCGGCAAATGGTACCCCGGCGTGTGAGCCGTTTGATTTCTGCGCCGGTGTAATCTGTGAGGACAACAACCTTTGCACGACCGACAGCTGCGATCCTGCGGTTGGCTGCGTCCACAAGCCGGTCGCCTGCGATGACGGCAATTTATGCACCACCGAAAGCTGCAATCCCGCGACCGGCGCCTGCGGGTTCACGCCAGTTATTTGCGATGACGTAAAAGCCTGCGCAACCAACACGTGCGATACCGCCACCGGCGCCTGCAAGTTCACACAGGTCAACTGCGATGATGGCGATCTCTGCACAGCCGACTCCTGCGATAGCGCCACCGGGGGCTGTGTGCACATTTCCGCCTCATGCTCCCTGGTCGACACGACCAACAACAACTTCACGATGATCAACGGGGTCGGCGAACTGACCGGCGGCACCAATGACGTGCATTTCACCTGGGACGGAACGAAGAAGAGCTCGGTGGCAGCGTCCGGCCAGGCGTCCAACGCAACGCTTGAATCCACCTGTCCGTTCTTCGGCATAACATGGATGGCGCATGATGTCGCCATCTATGGGCCGGGCACCTACTCGGTCTACCCGGACTGCCCGGCAGGCAGCCCCGGCTGTGGATCAGGCGATCCGATCACGTTTACCGTTGGTGCGGGAGAACTTGGCGCCCACATGCTCTTTAACTGGGGTGTCAGCGCGGACATCGATGTGGTGGATATCTGGGCGCCGATGGCCTCCTTTGGCCCATCGCCCCTGCAGACCGCGGGCTGTGGATCCAACCCGGCCGATAAGGTCTGGGACTGGATGTCAAAGGATTGGGACGGAGACGGTTTGAACGGCTACGGCATGGTGGACGGCCCCTTCATAGGCTTCAATGCCAGCTTTAACGTGATGGGAGTTCCGCCTGTACCTGTCTGTCCTGCATCCTGCGATGATGGAAACGCCTGCACTGAAGATTCATGCGATGTGGCAACAGGCACCTGTGTCCACACGCCGGTTGCGCCCTGTTGCACCACTGCCGCCGATTGCAATGACAACAATATCTGCACCAAGGATGAGTGCGCAGGCAGTATGTGTGTGTATACGGCGATCGTGCCGGCACAGTGCAACGACAACAACATGTGCACAAACGATGGGTGCACGAACAATGCGTGCACGCACTCCGCGACCGTGCCGGCATCGTGCAACGATAACGACAGCTGTACCACGGATACGTGCACAAATAATACCTGCGGACACACTGCGGTCGCGAACTGCTGCGTCACCGCCGATGATTGCAACGACAACAACGTTTGCAGCACGGATACGTGCGTAAACAGTAAATGCGTGCACACGGCAAGTTGCCCCATACTTACTACCAATAACAATTTCACCATGGTCAGTCCGGTCGGCGGTACGATCGGCGGCACGAATGATGTCATTTTCTCATGGGATGGCAGCACCAAGACCTTGGTTGCCGCGTCCGGACAGATCTCTAATGCGGTAATTTCCTCAACCTGTCCGTTCCAGGGTATTACGTGGTCGGCCCATGATGTAGCCATCTACGGCCCCGGTACCTACACGGTCTACGCGGGTTGCGCGGCGGGAAGCCCCGGCTGCGGAACAGGCGCCGCGATCAACTTTACCGTCGGCGCGGGACAGCTTGGCGCTCATATGCTCTTTGACTGGGGCGCCAGCAAGAACATCGATGTAGTGAACGTCTGGACGCCGAACGCCGTGTTTGCGCCGTCAGCCCTGTGGGCAACGGCATGCGGTTCCAATTCGTCCACAAAGGTATGGGACTGGATGTCAACTGACTGGAATAACGATGGTAAGAACAGCTATCCCATGGTGGATGGCCCCTTCTTGAATTTTAATGGCAACTTCAATATGATGGGCGTGCCTTTCTGCGTTACCGCGAATTGCGATGACAACAATGCGTGCACGGCTGATTCCTGCGATCCAGCCACTGGCTGCGTTCACGCGACAGTCGCTGATGGAACAACCTGTTCGTCGAATGGTCAAAACGGCGTGTGCACAGCCGGAATCTGCGAAATAGCGCCCTGCAACGGAGTTAAGAGTGTGATCATCCGTGGCGGCGGCCAGAAGCCGGGTACGGTGGATCTGCAGATACAGACTGAATTCACGGTAGTGGGCGATGGTTGTATCGTTGATTCCACGCCAAGCACGGTAACCGTCTCAGCCGGAACAATCCTGCAATTCAACTGCAAGGCCGGGATCGGACCCCATCCGACAGCCGGTACCTGGCAGGGCGCTGCCTTTACAACGGACTCCAGTCATACCATTGTGTGTCCTGCTGCTTCGGGAGACGTGGGAAAACTGATCATTGACAACAAGGCTGCCGGTGGTAAGGATGCCGACAGAATGACCGTTACGGTCCAGTAGAGACATGATGCAGATTTGAAGCTCCTTCAGCGGCAGCGCCTCTTGAAGAGGCGCTGCCACTCTTCTTAGGACGTCCCCCAAAATCCCTTGACAAATAACAGCAACGTCCCTAAAGTTATTGACTTTTTTTTGAATTATAGTATATACTTATCACTGTGCAATTGCGATTACATGTTCCATTCAAGTATCCACTGTGAAAGTGAAACCGGTATTCCGAACCTGCCAGTTTGTAGCTTTGACGACTGTTTGAATTAAACGCATCAGGTGGAGTGATATGGCGCAAGAACCATCCATCAACGTTTTTTCGGTACTGATCTTGATCGGTGCAGTACAGGGTTTTCTCCTGGCTGGTGCGCTTCTTTTCATGCGCAGAGGAAACAGACTGGCCAATCTTTATCTTGCAGCGCTCTTCCTGGCCATGTCGGTTTTGCTGATCGATGGATTCTTTCATGTAACAAACTATGACGGCCCCTATCGCTATCTGCTCGGCTTGTCATGGCCGGTGAACTTTCTTCCTGGTCCCTTTTTGTATTTCTATGTCAGAGAATTGAGTTCGCCGAGCCGGAGGGTTTTCCCCCGGATTCAATTACTTCATTTTCTTCCAATGACAGCGTCTGCTCTGATCATCTCTTACTACTTTATCGCATATGGTCACGCGCCGGAATGGGCAGTCTCATGCTGCACCGTGATCGAAGGAACCCAGTTTAACATTCGAGATATCGCGCTTATCCCGGTTGCGATCCAAAAGATCACCTACTGGACATTATCACTATTGCTGGTCATGGCCTACAGCGCGAGAATCAAGCAGAGCTTTTCATCTATTGACAAGATCAACCTATCCTGGCTCCGCACCCTCATTTTCCTCTTTTACGCCCTTGTCTTTATTTTTATCTTCTTTATCTTCTTTTCAGCAAAATTAGGCATCCAACGTGAAATCGTTCCTTTGTTATATTTGAGTTGCGCCATGATTACGTCTGTGATGGCCTTTAAGGGTCTCCTCCATCCGGAGATTTTATTACAGATTGAAATAGCCAACCGGGCAGAACTGATGCGGACCGGCCAGAACAGTGATCTGGACGCACCTTTTCCCACCCCTGATATACTGCAGAATGCGATTGGGATGTTGCAAAAAGAAAAATACCAGAAATCATATCTGGCCCCTGAGCGGGCGGCTGAGATCGCCCGCAAACTCCTTCAACTCATGGACAGGGAGAAGCTTTATCTCAGACCGGAGCTCACCTTGTCGGAGCTTGCCGATAAGCTATCTGTCTCTGCCAACGACCTGTCCCAGGTGATCAATCGGGAAATGAAAAAAAGTTTTTTCGACTTTATCAATGAGTATCGCGTTCAGGAGGCCAAGAAACTCCTGAGTTCTCCCAAATACAACCACTTATCGGTACTTGGGATCGCCCTTGATGCGGGGTTCAATTCCAAGTCCGCCTTCTATAACGCTTTCAATAAATATATCGGTACGACCCCATCAGTATTCAAAAAGCAGTGCGAGTTTGCAGAACATGACAAGGCTTTAAACGTTCAAGGCCGCGCGTGACCTTCTGAGATTCACCCTGTGTCCTGATTTACTACTCGCCTATTCCAATATTCCCCACAATATCCTCTTAAAGTAGTTGTCCATTCCTGCACAATAGGACGACAAACTCGCAACCCTTTGTATTATCGGGGAAAGAAAGTTGTCCACTCCTGCACGAAAAGACGACAAGCCCCGTTCGTTCTGGTACTGTTCTTTCATTAAATGAATTTTGATAATGGAATATTGCCCCTGCGCGGTTGAAAAGGCTGGACGGATATCCCGGGCACAGCGCTCCAACTTTAGTTCGACGACAGGGGTATCTTACTCATGGGGCATCTTCGACATTGTCGGAGATCGACTCCACCGGACGTCGCCGGCTTGCGGGATGGGCCCGAAGGCGGGAGGCTTCCGACACACAAGGAGGCGGAAAATGAAGAGAGCATGATTGTTTTGTATCATCGGGTTGCCATGTATCGGCGCTGTCCCCTATGCGTCGATCGCTGCTAATAACTTTCCTCCGGATGGCAACGTCGGCATGGGGACGACAGAACCAAATGTCATGTTACAAATTAAAGCTAATTATTTTGCTGAATAGTTACCAAATATCTTAAGGAGGGACAAAACATGAGATACAAACATCTGATTGGGGCACTGCTGTTGGCAACAAGCTTGCTGTTATCAAGTACCGAAGCAATAGCGACGATCTGGACCGACCACTATGATGTTTCCAATGGTTACTCCAATGCAGGAGAAGGAATTTCCACGATCACGTTCGATGACTGGGAATGTACCGGCCCTGGTGGAAGAAATGCGAAAGATTTCGAGATGATCAATGAGTTCGGCACGGTCGGTCAGAAGATGCATATGCTGACACTATGGCCCGACCGGCTGACGCCTGACAGGCCTGATACTATTTTACACGATATAACGAACAACCCTATTTACACCCATGCAAATATGGATTCACAGGTGAACTTCTATTATTGGGGATATACCTCTCCGGGCTTCGACGTGCCGACCGACTTCACCGCATACCGGGAGGCGGATTACTCCGCATCCATCCGGCAGGGGTCTCTTTTCAATAACATGCTGGCCGACCTTGACGGTGATTTACTGGTCGGCAAGAAGGACATGCATTTCAACTATTATGATGTCTTCTCCTATGTGGATGCCACGGGGGTGAACCCTTCCGAGGACGTCGAGACCACTCTTTCTTTCCAGCCATACCCTGTCTCCGATGCCATTGGATGGTGCGGAGCGGTATCGGCCTCGCATCCCAACGCCCTTGAGCCCATGGCAGGCCAGCTGACCTTCGACTTCGCGTTTGATGTCTATAACGGGCCCAATCGCGATTTCATGGGAACGCAGATCGTGCCCAAATTTGAAATGAGGAACTTTGGTACGTTGACGGTCAATGTATGGCAAGGTGCCGATCTGCAGACATTTTCGTCCAACGCGGTCGGCCTCAATACCAACCCGAACAATACAGACCGCTGGGACCTGGACCCGGACTATCACAACCGTGTCTCATTTCATGGGGGTGGGGTGCTGCCGGACGGCGTCTGGGTCTCCGAGAACTCGTTCAATCCCGACGGGTCCAGGAAGTTGAACCCCGACGGCACCTGGAATGTAACCGTGGTCCCCGAGGGAACGGGCGGGGCCGTGTGGCACAGTAACGCATTCGCCGGCTACGCCTTTATCCTGCGCGCGGATGGGTATCGTTCGCTTGACTGGTTCGATGAAGCCGTCTATGATCCCGATCCATGCACGATTATAAATTGCGATGATGGAAACGCCTGCACGGCCGATCGCTGTGTGGGCGGTTATTGTTTCCATGAAAATACGGCTTGCAATGACAGCAACTTCTGCACTTCCGACACCTGCAATGCAGCGACAGGCGCGTGCGTTTATACGCCTGTTCCAGGATGCCTGTGCACGGGACAGCCGGATGGGACCTCCTGTAATGATGGCAATCCCTGTACTCTGAACGACATGTGTTCAGGCCAGGTCTGCGCGGGAACAGCCAAAAACTGTGATGATGGAAATGTCTGTACAACCGATTCCTGCGATACCGCCACCGGCAATTGCGCGTCCGCCTGGAATACCTTGACCTGTGATGATGGCAATGACTGTACAACAGGAGACTTTTGTTACTATGGCATCTGTGCGGGAAAGGCCAGGAACTGCAACGATGGAAATATCTGCACAACCGATTCCTGCGATGCGGTCACCGGCATTTGCGCCCACACCCCTAATACGTCGTCCTGTAATGACGGCAAGGATTGTACAACACAGGATGTTTGTTCCGGTGGAGTATGCGCTGGAACAGCCATTCCCGGCGGATGCGACCCCGTGACGCTTAATAATAATTTCACCATGCTGGATCCTACCGGGGCCTTGTCCGGCGGCACCAATGACGTTAACTTCACCTGGGACGGAACGAAGAAGAGCTCGGTGGCAGCGTCCGGCCAGGCGTCCAACGCAACGCTTGAATCCACCTGTCCGTTCTTCGGCATAACATGGATGGCGCATGATGTCGCAATCTATGGGCCGGGCACCTACACGGTCTACGCAGACTGTCCGGCCGGCAGCCCCGGCTGTGGAGCAGGCGCTCCGATCACCTTTGCGGTCGGTGCGGGAGAACTTGGTGCCCACATGCTCTTTAACTGGGGCGGCAACAATGACATTGACGTCGTGAATGTATGGTCGCCGAAGGCCTCCTTTGGACCTTCGCCCCTGCAGACCGCGGGCTGCGGTTCCAACCCGGCCGATAAGGTCTGGGACTGGATGTCAAAGGACTGGGACGGAGACATCTTGGGCTTGAACGGTTACGGCATGGTGGACGGCCCGTTTATTGGTTTCAATGCAAACTTCAACGTGATGGGAGTTCCGCCTGTACCTGTCTGTCCTGCATCCTGCGATGATGGAATTGACTGTACGGAAGATTCATGCGATGTGGCCACAGGCGCCTGTGTCCACACGCCACTGGGGTCCTGTTGCACGTCCGCCGCTGATTGCAACGACAACAACATCTGCACCACGGATGCGTGCGGACACACGGCGGTCGCGAATTGCTGCGTCACTGCCGCTGATTGCGAAGACAACAACGTTTGCAGCACGGATACGTGCGTAGCCGCTAAATGCGTTCACACGCCGATTTGCCCCGTGCTCACGACGGGCAACAATTTCACCATGATCGATCCGACCGGCAAAACGATCGGCGGCTCCAATGACGTTATTTTTTCCTGGGACGGCAGCAAGAAGACCTCGGTTGCCGCATCCGGCCAGATCTCCAATACGGTACTTTCCTCAACCTGCCCGTTCCAGGGCATTAAGTGGTTGGCCCATGATGTGGCCATCTATGGCCCCGGCTCCTACACGGTCTACGCAGGGTGCGCGCCGGGAAGCCCCGGCTGCGGAACAGGCACGGCGATCAACTTTACCGTCGGCGCGGGACAGCTGGGCGCCCACATGCTCTTTGACTGGGGCGCCAGCAAGAACATCGACGTGGTGGACGTATGGAATGCGAATGCCGCGTTTGCGCCGTCAGCCCTGTGGGCAACGGCATGCGGTTCCAATCCGGCCGCCAAAGTTTGGGACTTGATGTCAAGTGACTGGAATGGAGACGGCAAAAACGGTTATCCCATGGTGGACGGCCCGTTCTTGAATTTCAATGCCAGCTTCAATATGATGGGTGTACCTCCCGCAGACTGCGTTCCCGCGAATTGCGATGACGGCGATGCATGCACCGATGATTCCTGTAATGCGGGCGCTTGCGCGCACACACCGATCAACTGCAATGACAACAATGTCTGCACCACCGACTCATGCAATCCGGCATCCGGCTGCGTCAACACGACGATCAGCTGCAATGACAACAACGATTGCACGGCTGATTCCTGCGATCCAGCCACTGGCTGCGTTCACGCGACAGTCGCTGATGGAACAACCTGTTCGTCGAATGGTCAAAACGGCGTGTGCACAGCCGGAATCTGCGAAATAGCGCCCTGCAACGGTGTTAAGAGCGTGATCATCCGTGGCGGCGGCCAGAAGCCGGGTACGGTGGATCTGCAGATACAGACTGAATTCACGGTAGTGGGCGATGGTTGTATAGTTGATTCCACGCCAAGCACGGTAACCGTCTCAGCCGGAACAATCCTGCAATTCAACTGCAAGGCCGGGATCGGACCCCATCCGACTGCCGGTACCTGGCAGGGCGCTGCCTTTACAACGGACTCCAGTCATACCATTGTGTGTCCTGCTGCTTCGGGAGACGTGGGAAAACTGATCATTGACAACAAGGCTGCCGGTGGCAAGGATGCCGACAGAATGACCGTTACGGTCCAGTAGAGACATGATGTAGATGTGAAGCTTCGTCAGTGGCAGCGCCTCTTGAAGAGGCGCTGCCACTCTTCTTAGGATGTCATGCATATAATGACGTTGCGTGTTTAGTGTGATGCATTACTGGTTCTTTATGAAGCATAATGAAATCGCAAAAGATGATGAGCCGAGCCTGGTTTGCCGGAGAACATGTCTTCTGAGAATATCTTTACCATAAAGACGGGTGCAACTTTAGGAACTTTTATAACGTTGATGTTGTTAGGGCCTTCCGCTTTTTTATTTACTCTACCCTCCGATTATCAGATATCTTTCCAGGTTAACAACACCTCCTTGTTTCAGATTTGAACACAGCCTCAATTTAACTGCTCTTAATCCAGTCTCATTTCCAAAATGCCAATTTTACTTTCAATACCTGTAAATAAAGGGTTTTTGGTCTCGATAACTATATTCCGTCTTTGACCAGCGTTCACCTGCGTTCATATCTGAAACACGACCTCTCCCTCTTAATTCTATATTCATACATAATATCAAACTGTTACGACTTGGCACTCATACTGCAATAGTACAGGGCAAGAAGCAATTACTTTTTAAGGAGGCAGAGACATGGGCAAGAGGCAGTTATTGTTCGTCACCTACCGGGATGAAAATTTGGAAGAAGGGGTTTCGTACGCGATCGAGCTTGCAAAGGCGATGTATGAGGACATCACGCTCCTGTTCGTCCAGAAGCAGAGCTCACTCATGGATAAGTTGGAAAACATGATGACAGCCGTGAGCTTTGCCGAGGCCGGCGAGCACGATACGGCTCAGCAGATCATGACTGAGAGCGACCGAGACGTGAAGCGGGTCTACGAAAAGGAAGTCGACACCGTTGTGAAGAATTGCCTTAAGCAAGGCATTCACGCGAAGGTCCATGCCTCAAGTCTGGATGCAATATCGGGCATACGAAAATTTCTTAAGGAACACGGGGGTATTGATAAGGTCGTTTTGAGTCCTGCAATTACCGAGGCCGGGAATGTCACCTCCAAGGACCTGAACCGATTGGTGCGCACTGCATCGCGGCCGATCGTGACTATGACGAGACAGGCGTGTGTAGTTGCTTAAAAAAGTTCAGAGTTCAGGGTTCAAAGTTCAGGGTTCAAGGTTCGCGGAAAAAATATTAAGAGAAAAGGAGCTTGAGTAATGTACCTGTATCTACCTATTGCTTTGACCAGTATCAACATCCTGATTCCCGTGGGGCTCGGGCTGGCCGTGGGACTGCTTTCCGGTCTCTTCGGCGTCGGCGGCGGATTTCTTCTGACGCCGCTGCTCATCATGTTCGGCATACCCTCGACGGTCGCCGCGGCAACCGATTCCAACCAGATCGTGGCGGCATCCACGTCCGGCACCTACGCGCACTGGCGGGTGGGGAACGTGGACTTTAAGATGGGACTGTATCTCCTGGTCGGCGGATTTGCCGGAGGCATCGTCGGCGTCCAGGCCATCAAACTGCTTCATGCCATGGGTAATGCTGATTTCGTGATTAAGATCACGTATATCCTCATGCTCGGCATCGTCGGTGTCTACATGTTCATCGAGAGCCTCCAGAGCATGAGAAAGAAAAAGGATGGCGCTGCAGAAGAAGCGAAGGAAGAAAAAGAATCCGCGATGGGCAGGTTCCTGCATTCCCTGCCGCTCCAGACCCGCTTCGAGAAGTCGGGTATCACACATTCCGTGTTCGTTCCGATCGTGCTTGGCGGATTTGTCGGTATTCTTGCCGCGATCATGGGCGTGGGCGGCGGGTTCCTGATGGTCCCGATCATGGTGTACCTGCTCAGGATGCCGATGCATGTGGTGGTCGGGACAAGCCTGTTCCAGATCCTCTTCACCTGCATCGAGGTCACGTTCCTCCAGGCATACACCAATCACAGCGTGGACTTCCTGCTCGCCGTGCTCCTGCTCGTGGGCTCGACCGTAGGGGCGCAGATCGGCACCGTATTCGGCCGGAAGCTCAAGGCCGAGCAGCTCAAGATCCTGCTTGCGGGGATCGTGCTGGCCGTGACCGTCAAGATCGTGTTCGAAGTCACCCTGACTCCGGCATTACTTCTTAGTCAAGTAGGAGGACATTAAAATGAAAAATCAATTCAAAATTCAAAATGCAAAATTCAAATTTCAAACTGAAGTTAGAAAAATGCGGGTTATGGCCGCGCTGATTTTAACTTTTGCATTTTGCATTTTCCAATTTGCATTCGCCGGCACGGCGCAGGCCATGCTTACCGCAATAGCGAATCACGATCATATCACCATCGACTTCTTTTATCACGGCAGCACCGTGAGCGTGCGGGGCATATCGGACCCGGGCGTGGACCTGGTCATAAAGATAACCTCGCCCGAAGGGCACCAGGTAATGAAGCAGAAGGGCAAGATCGCGGGGGTGTTGTGGATGAACGTGGGCCAGCTGAAGTTCGAGCAGACACCCAACTTCTACGAGGTCTTCAGCACGAAGAAGGTGGAAGACATCCTGAGCGTCGAAGAGCGGGAAAAGTACGTGATCGGCTATCCCGCGCTCGCGAAGCATGTGGATATAACCCCGGTCGCGAACGAGGAAGAGAAAACAAAATGGTTTGATGAGTTCGTCAAGTTCAAGGAAGGATCCAAAGTATACACGACGTCGTTCGGAAAGATCGATACCAAACTGAACGCGGAGGGAAGCCAGGATTACTACATCCTCACCGATTGGCCCTACCAGGCCCAGCCGGGCGATTACCTCGTCTCGGTCTATGCCGTGAAGGACAATAAGGTCATAGAACAGGCACAAGCAAAGGTGAACGTGGAGCAGGTCGGCATGGTCAAGACACTGGCCACGATGGCGCAGAACAGCCCGGCGATCTACGGTTTTCTTTCCATCGGGGTCGCGCTCGGCGCGGGTGTTGGCGTAAGCATGGTGTTCAGAAAAGGCGGGGGTTCTCACTGATGTATAACTCAATTGTTGTAGGCTATGACGAGTCGCTGTCGAGCAAGGCCGCGCTGAAAGAGGCCTCCCGGTGGGTGAAGGTGCACGGAGGGAAGCTTCTCCTTATCCATGCGGTATTTTTCGACCAGGAAGAGTTCACCATACTGCCGTCGCAGATGGAAAAACGGTTCGAGTTCGGCACCAAGGTCTGTCTTGATGCGAAAAAGAGCCTCCAGTCCGAATTCGGCTTGAACGGCAGTGTCGAGTCTTATATCTGCGAGGGCGAGCCGCCCGAGGTAATCGTTGAAACGGCACAAACGAACAAGTCAGACCTGATCGCCCTGGGCACTTACGGCAGGAAGGGATTCAAAAGACTGCTCATGGGCAGTGTGACCTCGCAGGTAATTATGAATTCCCCCTGCGATGTGCTGGTCGTGACCAGGGAATGCACCCGATGCACCGGAAAATACAGCTCAATGCTGGTACCCTTTGACGGTTCAGAGTCCAGCAAAAAGGCGCTGGTCCGCGCCTGTGAACTGTCCAGGCTCGACGGCGGAGAGATCACGGTCCTCTATGTGATCCCGCGCTACGAGGAAATGATGGATTTCTTCAAGACCGAGACCATTACGAAAAGCCTTTTCCAGGAGGCCGAGAAGATCGCCGATGTTGCGAAGAAGCTGGCCGCTGAACAGGGAGTGCAGATCAAGGCCGTGGTCCAGGAGGGCCATGCGAGCGACAAGATCATTGAGCTCTCCGACAAGTTCAAGAACGATCTGATCGTCATGGGGACCCACGGCTGGAGCGGCATGAACAAGGCGATCATGGGCAGCACGGCGGAGCGGATCATTGCCAACGCGGAACGGCCGATATTGATAGTTCGGTGAGTTGAAGGACGACGGACGGATAAAAGAAAGGGAGTATGTAGATATGAAAGGCTACAGAAAAATCCTTATCGCATTGAATGGACATAAAGAGGTCCTGGAACAGGGCATCAAAATGGCCAGGGATGAAAAGACCTGGATCACGGTCGTGAAGGTACTGCGTCCGTTCGACGGAGATCTCAATCTTACCGGGATCAAGAACCTGAACGACGTGCTGGACGACGGCGGCGCCAGGGCTGTTTCAGAGATCAATGAGATGGCGAAGGCTGAAGGCGCGATGATCAAAACGAGACTGGAGCAGGGCGATGTCCCGCAGAGGATCGTTGAGGTCGCGGAAGAGGAACGGTGCGATCTTATCATCATGGGATCGAAAAAGAAGAAGGGCATCCTGAGCAGGCTGTTCGGAGACCATATCGTCGAGAAGGTCATCGACCTGGCGCCCTGTCCGGTGTATGTAGTGAATGTGTAAAAGTCCTGAAGCGCGACTGTAAAGACAGGTCCTTACTAGGAAGTTCACGATGCTTTTCTTTTCCTGCACCCCGGTTCACAGGTTCGCGCAGGCATGCATTGCGGGTTCTGATAACGAGCCTTTTCGAGCATCGCAGCACTTCCCCTCGCCCGGTAGATCAGGCTCGGCCGTGTCTGCCGGGCTTATCATGACATGGGCACTTAGACTGCTTGCGCATGCTTGTGCGCGAACCTGTTCACGGGATGCAGGGGTTTCTTATTTTTATTAAAAAAAGGAGCAGCACATGGCTGGACTTGGATTTCCTGAAATGGTGGTCATCCTGATCATTGCCCTGGTGATCTTCGGGCCGAACAGGCTTCCCGCGCTCGGGGAGAGTCTTGGAAAAGCGATCCGGGGTTTTAAGGAGGGTTTGCAGGACAAACCCGCAGGTATCGAGCAGCACCACAAAGAAAAAACAATGATTTGATGCGCACGATTATTTGGAGAAGTGTTGGAAGGGAACATCGGATCAAGAATGACGAAGGTCCATCACGAGGAAAAATTCGAGGTATAAGTTGTAGGACGATTGTTGCGCCAATCATCAAATATCCCTTGTGTTGTACTTGTGATGGAGGCGAAAACGCCTCCATCTTTTTTACTCTTGAACTCAGTCCTGTGAAAGCAGTTCCTGTCAGTATGTTTCCCTTCCACGCGCCGCACCCTATGATAACGAACAAATTTGATAGATTGGTCAGAAGAGAACTCCTGTCCAGGGATGAGCTGTACCGGCTCATCGTGGAAGCGGAACTCTCGCGGACTTCGCTCGAAGATTTATTGGGAACGGCAGGTGTGCCCAAACACGAGGTACTCCTCTGCCTCTCGGAATATTATAATGCGCCCTTTGTAGAATACGACGAGGGTGTCGTCGTTTCTCAGCAGATCATGCGGCGCGTGGATATGGAGAGATTGAAACGCGTCCTGTGGCTCCCCTTGTCGATCCAGCAGGATGCCGCCGAGGTCATCGCCTGTTATCCCGATGACCCGGTTGTGCTCGAAGATATCCAAAAAACACTTCAGGTGAAGACGGTTGAATTCCGGGTCACCCTTTCCGCGGACCTTATCAGGATAATAGAGCACAATCAGGATCTGAACCCCGGATTTCCACCTTCGGCGGGCAGAACACCGCTCGCCAAGGTTAGGACCTTTCTCGCCGACCGTCGTTCAATGCTTTCCTATTTCCGGACGGCGTCGGCGAAGGGGAGGACGGGACTGGCATTCCTGCGGACCGGTCTCTCTTTTATTACGATCGCGCTGGTACTTGTCCGGATCTTCGGCATGGGCTATCTGATCGTTGTCGAGGTGCCGCTCTTTGTCGCGGGCGTGGTCATGACGATAGACGGCATGAAATGGTATCTCCCGGCCCGTATTGTCGGGGAAAAGCACCTGGATTGTTCATCGACGGAGCCTACTGGTGGATCGACCGTGCTTCAGGTTTCCAACCCCGGGGACGATCCGATCTTCAGCCGCAGCAACGAGGTTGCCGGAGCGGGAAAGCTCCGGAGCGGATGGAACAATCTTTCTCCGGTAATGCGCCGCAGATTTCTGGCAAGCGACAGAACGGATCTTGCCGAGGAACGGACGTCCCTCGCGTGCCATCGTACTCTCATGGCGCGGGCGCGTACGGGGCTTTCCTTCACACGCACGGGGATCGCCTTTATCGGGATTGGTATTGCACTGCTCAGACAATATCATGTTGGCCTCTGGGTGGCACTTGACGTGGCCCTTGTTATCCTGGGAGCAATGATGGTAGCGGAGGGATTTTATTGGTACCTGCCCGGCCGCCATGCCGGCGAAAAAAGTTCGCAAGCCGTAAAAAGGTCGGAGGGAAAGCCGAGCATCTGGGATGCGGTATTCCCTTTTGTGTTCAAACAAGGAAATGTTGATCCCATTCGCATGTCTCTTCCGCCGGTGAAGGGGTTCAATTCTCCGGGGATCTGGGCCACCACCGGTCTTGCCCTGGAACGGACGCTTCTTGCCGAGCGGCGGAACGTGATGGCCCGGCTTCGCACCGTCATGGCCCGTTCCCGGACCGGAATGGCGTTCATCAGAACGGGAATGAGCATCTCCGCGGTGGGCCTGGGGCTGCTGGTCTATTTTGGCGCGGGCAATGTCTGGTGGACGATATTCGATGCCGCGCTGATCCTGTCGGGGCTGTTGTTCATTGCCGACGGACTCTACTGGCATCTCCCCGCCGAAAGAACGAGAAAACAGTTCCCGTATTGTTACGGGGAAATGGAGCTCGCGATTCCCGATTACGGGACAGTGTCCCGTTCCTGGAGAAAAGCGGTATTCAGTCACGATGACCTATAAGACAACTCATAACGAGGTGAAGGAAGGACAGCAGGCGGAGCGGTTTCTTATCCTGATGGATTGGGGAGTGCTGACGAACGATGAACTGCGGCAAGCCGAACAGGCCGCCGTTGCCCGGGGCATCGATATCGAGCGCGTACTCATCCATGAGTACGGCGTGCCGAAGGGAACGCTTCTGGCCGCGTTGTCCGAATATTTCAAGTGCCCCTTCGTGGAATATGACGAGCGGATGCCCATACCCCCCGGGTGCCTGACAGGACTCGATGGCGAACGGCTGTCCATCAGCCTGTGGTTTCCGATCATTCATGACGGCACTACCGTTATTATCGCCGCACATGATCCGCAGGACCGGCGCGTGCAGGACGAGGTCAGGCAATCCATCAAGGCAGAACAATATGAGTTCTGGGTGGCGCTTGAAGAGGACCTCCAGTGGTTCATCCAGGACTTCCTGCACGCGAAGCCCGGATCGCTGATCGGGACGGAGCGGACCGGCCTCGCCTTCTGGCGCAATACCATGGCCCATTGGAGGACACGGCTCGCCTGCTACCGCAACGACCTGGCAAAGGGCCGCACCGACCTTGCCATCCTCAGATGGGGGCTGGGTCTCATCACGCTGTCCGATGTACTGATGCAAACTCATCCCGCCGGCGCCGCCAACCCGCTCACCTGGTTGATGATGGCGGCCGGCGTCTCTCTCGGCGTCTTCGGGCTGTCCGGGTATTTAACCGTGCGGAGGACCAGGATGAGAACGCCCGGGCACCAGACGCTTATCGAGGTCACCGCGGCGACGCTCCAGTTTCTTGATGCCTACCATTATCTCGACCAGTGCGCGATCGCATCATCGACAAAGGGGACCATGCTCGCCCGGCTTGGCGATTGTCTCGGCGGCCACTGCACCATTCTCTTTCCCTCGCCGGCCAGCAGGGAGCGCACACACCTGGCGCGCGAGCGTAATGTGCTCGCGGCCCAGCGGACCGTGGCGGCCTGCTACCGGACGATCTACGCGCGCGCGAGGACAGGACTGGCATTCATCCGTACCGGTGTTTCGTTCACCATGGTCGGGTTCGGGCTTATGCATTATTTCGGTTTCAGTTTTCTGACGGCCTTCGATGCATTGCTTATTGTTGCGGGGGTGCTCATGGCCATGGACGGCTTCCTGTGGTACCTGCCGGTCAGAAAGGAACAGGCGGAGATCCCGCGGTGCATGGGGTAAAGCAGTTCGGAGTTCGGAGCAGGATGTCATGAAAATAGAAAATAAACTTATCTTATCGAACATCATCAACGGCGCATTCATTGTTTTGATCGGCCTGTTTGCCTATCAGAACGCGAACATGGTATTGACAAAACTCCGGTTCGTGGAGATCGCCGATGACCTGAACGCGTCCTTTCTCGAAATGAGGGTTTCGGAAAAGAATTTTTTCCTGTACCACGACCGGAAGGCGCTCATGGACATCCGGGGTAAAATAGCGTCGACGATGACGACCATCGAGGCCGAGAAGGATGATATCATCCGGGCCATCGAGGAAGAAGATCTGAAAAAACTTCAATCCCATCTCAAGGCCTACTCGTTCGCCATCAACGGGGCGAGTACCGGGGACCCTCGGGACCCAGATCTGGAAACGAAGATCAGAGCCGCGGGAAAAAGATTGAAGGAGTATTCTGAATCCATCTCGCGCCTCGAACGCACCCGCGTGAACGATATTATTCTGAGCTCCAAGCGTATCCTCATAATCTCTTTCTGGGTCATCCTTGCTTCGGCGCTCATCATCACGCATATCATATCCCAGAAGATCGTGCGTTCGCTCCGGCGGATCGAAAAGCTCACCAAATCCATCTCCGAGGGGAACTTCAACCGTATCGAAGGCGTTCGGCCAAGGGATGAGCTTGGCTCGGTCATCGAGGCGATGGATTCCATGTCCGAGGAACTGGCGCACCGTGAAGAGCAGATCATCCAGTCCAAGAAGCTCGCGTCCCTCGGCATCCTGACGGCGGGCGTGGCCCATGAGATCACGAACCCACTGAACAACATCTCCATGATCGCCCAGACCTACGCGGAGCTGTACCCGAAGCTTGGGGAACATGACCGGATCGAGTTCATGAACAAGGTTGATGCCGAGACGGAGCGGATACGGAAGATCGTGAAGAACCTGCTCGATTTTTCAAAACCCAAGGATGCGCATCCAAAACAAGCGGACATCAACACCGTGATCCAGCAGACGCTCACCCTGGTGCAGAATATGATCGATGTGTCGAATATCGAGACCTCGATCCATCTCGCCGACGGCCTGCCCCCGGTGTTCGTGGACGACCACCAGATCCAGCAGGTCCTGGTGAATCTGATCACCAACGCGGTCCAGGCCATGACCTCCGGCGGCAGGCTCGTTATTTCATCAAGGCCTGGAAAGAAGGGAGATTCCATTGAGATCGGCGTCGCGGACACGGGCAAGGGCATCGCGCCCGAATTTCTTCCTCATATTTTCGATCCTTTCTTCAGCACCAAGGGAGAGGGCGGGACCGGGCTCGGGCTTTCGGTCAGCTACGGGATCATCAAGAATCATCAGGGAGAGATCAGGGTGGACAGCATGGTCGGGGTCGGAACGACCTTTACCCTGGAACTGCCCCGGTATAATAACGAGGAGAAGAACAATGAATAGACACAAAATCATGGTCATTGACGATGAAAAGATCGTGGGCGACATGGCGAAACTGTCGCTTGAGCAGGAAGGCTATGTGGTTGAAACGTTTCTGAACGCCGAGCCGGCGCTGAAGCGCCTGCAGGAAGAAAAATTTGACGTTGTCGTGACGGATTACAAAATGAAGGGAATCGACGGGATGGAGGTGCTGAAGACCGTGAAAGACCTCTATCCCTCGACGCAGGTCATCATGATAACGGCCTTTGCCAACCTTGACGCGGCCATTGAGGCGCTTCGAAGGGACGTGCATGACTTTTTCCCGAAGCCGGTCAAGATCAGGGAATTGAAGGCTTCCATCAAACGGGCGCTGGAAAAACAGCTTTAAAGGCCATGACAAATATTGCCGGAAAACTGAATTTTATTTACCGGACACTCCGGGGTGCTCGACGCGATCGGGAGTCGTTCGAGCTGCTGTTCTCCCAATTCCGCCAGGTCCTCGACGATAACAATAAAGCACTCGAGATCATTACGGACATGGGTGATACCCTGGGAGGGGACTATCTGTTCGACATTCAGTACGTCAGAAGATCCTATGCCGACCTGCACGCCGCCGTGGGCGACTCCCTCCGCGATTTCGATGTGCTTACGCACAGCCGGTATCCGCCGCTCCGTGAGCGGTTCCGGGAAATCGACGAGGGGATCAGGCATGTCATCGAAGAAACCGTCATCGCGGCAAAGGAACTTGTTGTTTTCTTCGAGCAGGTTACCGGCGAGATGGTGCGGGACATCGGCGGCAAGAACGCCAACCTTGCGGAGATCAAGAACACGCTGAAGCTGAACGTGCCCGATGCCTTTGCGGTAACGACCCGGGCCTTTGATGCCTTCATGGTCCACAATCAGATCTATCAAAAGATCCAGCTCCCGAAGGCCGGTACCCCGATTTCCGGTGCGTCCCTGCACGAAGCGCATGAGCTTATCCTGCATGCTGAGATGCCGCCCGATCTGCACCGCGCCATCGACAAGTCCGTCAGCAAGATCAGATCGCGGTGCAAGGCGACGTGTACCCTCGCTGTGCGGAGCAGTGCCGGGGAGGAGGATGGTGAGTTCTCGTTCGCGGGACAGTTCGAAACCGTTCTGAACGTGCCGCTCGAAACCGCGGCAGTTGAAAAGGCTTACCGGAAGGTGCTTGCCAGCCTGTTCTCCGAAACGTCAGCGATCTATCAGGAAAAGCTGGGGTATGCCCTGAAGGACATGAAGATGGCCGTCGGGTGCGTGGTGATGGTGGATGCCGCGACGAGCGGGGTCCTGTATTCGGCCGATCAACAGGGAAGCCGTGACACGCTGACCATCAATGCCGCGTGGGGGCTCGGAACATCCGTTGTGGAGGGCCGGATCGATGCTGATCTCTACAGAGTGAACAAGAGCGGCAATCGGAAGATCGTTGAGACGAGGATCGGCGCGAAAGGATCGATGGTCGTCGGGAGCGAACAGGGCGGTGTGATTACGGTGGAAACGCCGGAGGAAAAAAGAACTCGATCGAGCCTTGATCCCGGGCAGGTTGCCGAGCTCGCCCGGCTGGCACTGCTGATCGAAAACCATTTCCGCAGGCCCCAGGACATCGAGTGGGCCTTTGATGGACAGGGGAGGGCGTTCATTCTCCAGGCGCGGCCGCTCAGACTGCCAAGCGATGAAACCCGCACGGATGTCGCGGACACGAGCGTGCCTGATGCGCACGTCCTTGTGAAGAACAGCGGGCTTGCCGTGCAGAACGGCGTGGCAGCGGGCAGGGTATTCATCCTTAAGAACAACAACGATCTTGATTCCATCCCCAAGGGCGCCATCCTTGTCGCGCGGCATGATTCGTCCAATTTCGTCCGCGTGATGACCGACGTGGCCGCGATCGTCACCGACACGGGAACGTTGACGAGCCATATGGCGGCCCTGTGCAGGGAGTTCAGGATTCCGACGGTCGTGAACGCGGGCAACGCGACGCGCCTGCTTGCCCATGGTCAGGAGATCACTCTTCAGGTGGTGAATGAAGGGGCGACCATGTATCAGGGGCTGGTCAGGCAGGTCATGGAGCGCGTGCGAAACAGCTCTGTCCAGATGGACGAGCTCTCGGAGTTCCGCAAAAAACGGTATCTTCTGCGCTACATTGCGCCGTTGAACCTGGTCGATCCGTTGCGGGATGAGTTTACCCCCGAGGCATGCAGGACCCTGCATGATCTCCTGCGCTTTATCCATGAGAAATCGGTCGCGGAGCTGATCGAGACCGCGCAGTTCGGCGTGAAGGCCAGTGCCGTAACCTTGGACCTGACGATCCCCGCCGGGATCATGGTCATCGATATCGGCGGAGGCTTGAACAAATTCCTGCCCGGGGACCACATCACCGCGGGGCAGGTTGCTTCACTGCCGCTTCGGGCGCTGATCAGAGGAATGACCCGCCCCGGCATCTGGCGCTCCGACGCGGTCCCGCTGAACGTCAATGATTTTATGTCGAGTATGCTGCGCATGCCCGATATCATGTCCGACAGCAAAGGCCGTGTGGAATCGAACATGGCCGTCATTTCACGGGAATATGCGAACATCAGCCTGAAGTTCGGTTATCATTTCATCCTCGTGGACTGTTTTTGCGGTGAGAACGCACACAACAATCACATCTATTTCCGGTTCGCCGGCGGCGCCACCGACATGACCAAGCGTTCGAGGAGGCTGCAGCTCATCGCCGAGATCCTCGGCGAGTATGGTTTCACGATCAAGACAAAAGGCGATCTGATCGTGGCCCGGCTCGCGAACATTAGCAGGGATGAGGCGGAAAGCGTCCTCGATCAGCTTGGCAGGCTGATCTCCTTTACCCGCCAGCTGGACGCCGTGCTTCAGGACGACCACGCGGTACAGCGCTACGCAAGGAACTTTTTGGACGGGATCTATCAAACGTAAGCGTCCGGGAAGCTAGAGGGCGGAACAGAGAAAAGTCTTAGCAGAATAGTCACTACCGGAAGTATTTCGGAGAAGAGATTGACGGCTGAAGAGGAGTTATTCCCTCAGCCTTTTTTTATTTCTTGTTTTTTGCGCTGGATGCGGTTTATTCACCTTGCTTTTTATTTTAAACTGTATTATGATTTTGCCAGCAGTAAATCTGCTATACCGCATGGTCATTCAACCTCATCTTATTACGTATGCCTGACAAAACATCCCATGCCAAAGGAATCATAAAGTCTCTCGGCCTTGTGTTCGGCGACATCGGCACGAGTCCGATCTACACGCTCACGGTCATTTTCCTTCTGCCGACGATCGTGCGCACCGAGGACAGCGTGATCGGGGTCCTGTCCCTCATTGTCTGGACGCTCATCATCCTGGTGACCGTGGAGTACGCCTGGCTGGCCATGAGCCTCGGCAAACGCGGAGAAGGCGGCACCATCGTGCTCCGGGAACTCCTGGTCCCGCTCCTCAAATCGGGCAGGCAGGCCACGGTTGTCACCATGCTCTCGTTCATCGGCATCTCGCTTATCATCGGCGACGGCGTCATCACGCCGGCCATCAGTATCCTGAGCGCTGTGGAGGGCATGCTCCTGATCAACGGGCTCGAGGGAATGGACCGGACCTCCCTTGTCATCATTGCCGGCGCCATCGCCATTCTGCTCTTCTCGATTCAGAAGAAGGGGACCGAGCGGGTCGCCAAGGCCTTCGGGCCGCTTATGATCCTGTGGTTTGCCGCCCTGACGATCTCCGGCATCGCTTCGATCTATTATATGCCCTCGGTGGTCAAGGCGGTGAATCCCTATTATGCCTTCACCTTCATGACCCATCACGGACTCACCGGGTTCTTCGTACTCTCCGAGGTCATTCTCTGCGCCACGGGCGGCGAGGCGCTCTACGCGGACATGGGACACCTGGGCCGCGAGCCGATCGTGCGGGCCTGGTACTTCGTGTTCTTCGCCCTGGTGCTCAACTATCTCGGCCAGGGGGCATTCCTCATCCGGCATCCCGATGCCAGGAACGTGCTGTTCGAGATGGTGTATCATCAGGCGCACGTCCTCTATATCCCGTTCCTGCTCCTCTCGATCATCGCCACGATCATCGCGTCGCAGGCCATGATCAGCGGCATGTTCTCGATCGTGTACCAGGGCATCACCACGCGCATCATGCCCATGTTCAAGGTGGACTATACTTCCGAGGAGCGTCATTCCCAGATCTATATCGGTGCTGTGAACTGGTTCCTGCTCTTTTCGGTGCTTTTCATCATCATGGAATTCCGGGAGTCCAGCAGGCTTGCGGCCGCATACGGCCTTGCGGTCACCGGCACCATGACCCTCACCGGCATCTTCATGACCTGGATCTTCTATCTCCAGAGGAAGTTCGGCCGCGCGGCGCTCTCGGTGGTCGTGACCTTCGTCTGCATGACGTTCCTCCTTTCCAACACCTACAAGATCCCCCATGGCGGTTACTGGTCCATCATCATTGCCGCGATACCGTTCCTGGTCATCATGCTCTACCGCAAAGGCCAGCGGAAGCTCTACAATGTGCTCCAGCCTCTGCCGATCGACGTCTTTCTGCCGAGCTACACCCAGATCTATCAGAACATGAGCAGGATCAAGGGGACCGCGCTCTTCTTCGCGAGGGACGCGAAAGAGGTCCCGCCCTATATCGTACATACGATCATCAAAAACAACATTCTCTATGAGGACAATATCATCATCTCCATCGTCAAGCGCGAGGACCCCTTCGGCACCACGGGGTTCTTCAAGGAAAGTCTCGGCCCCGGGCTCCGGTCCTTCGAGATACAAACGGGCTACATGGAGGTGCCGGATGTCGAGGAAATCCTGCGCGAGGCGGGGATCCAGGAAAAAACGATCTTTTACGGTGTTGAGGATATTCTGCCGAGCAACATCGTCTGGCAGCTGTTCTCGATCATCAAGCGGCTGACGCCGAACATCGTTCAATTCTACAAGCTCCCGTACAACAAGCTCCACGGCGTGGTGACCAGGGTGGAGATGTAACTGAACAGTGCGGAGTTCGGAGTGCGGAGTGCGGAATGAAGACCTATGACGTGTTCGGGAAGACCGGGGAATCGGGCGAATATATCCTCGGCGCGCGCGACACCGGCAGCCATGCCTGCTATTTGATCTATGGAGTTTTGAAGCCGGGAGAGAAGGGGCGGGAATTGAGCCCCGGCAAGGGGCATGAAGAGATCGTCTTTGCGATCGCGGGCGACCTTCAGCTGTCGGGTCATTACACGGGAATGCTCAAGCAGGGACAGGCGATCCATCTTAAAGGTGAACAGGCGTGTCTTGCCGAGAATCCGGGCGCGATCAATGTCGTGTATGTTATTTCAGGAGGACATTCCGAATCAGAACAGGGGCACCATTGACGGTTTCCCGTTCGCATGAAGGCAGAAGAATCACAGCGGCAGCTTATTGTTTTCTTCGATGAGCGTATTGTCCCCGGTCCCGCTCAGGGCTTGAAGCCGATCACCGAACTTTTCCAGTCTTTTGTCCGCATCGTCGTATTTCGTCTTCGTATTTGTCAGGTGTTTCCCCACCAGTTCGAATTCATCCTGAAATTTTCTGAAATCACCCGAAAGCCTTGCCAGGTTCTTCAAAATATCGTGTGCCTGCTCCTCGATGTGCAGTCCTTTGAGACCCAGGAGTATGGTCTGGAGGTAGGCGTAAAAACTGTTGGGTGAGACCGGGATGACCCGCTTGGTAAAGGCGTAGTTCAAAAGTCCCTTGTCGGTATCAACGGCCTCGTCCCTGATGATGAGCTCGTAATACACGTTCTCCGCAGGGATATACATGAGCGCGAAGTCGAAGGTACCCTCGTCGGGCAGAATATACTTGCCGGAGATGGCGTCGATATGCTTCTTGACGTCGCTGATGAACTTCTTTTTGGCACTCCTGCGCTCTTCCTCCGTTGCCGTCTCGACAACACGCTTGAAATTTTCGAGCGGGAACTTGGCGTCCACCGGCACGAGGTTCCTGCCGAGTTTGATGACCGCGTCCACTGCCTCTCCGCTCTTGAACCGGTGTTGAAGCGCATAGTGGGCCGGCGGGAATATCTGTGCTAGGAGATCTCCGAGAAAGAGCTCGCCGAGCCCGCCGCGCAGCTTGGGTGACCTCAGTATCTCCTGCAGGCTCGCGATGTCCTTGCCCACATCGAACACTTTTTTTGTCGCTTCGGAGAGGCCCCCGAGTCCCTTGCTCACTTCCTGCACCACGCGGGCGGCGTTGTCCAGTCTGCTGTTCAAGTCGCCGGTGGACCTCTGGAGCTGCTGGGTGACCTGGTTCAGCTGAGAATTTACCTGGAGCGTGACCTGGCTGAGCTGCTGATTTACCGTTTCCTGGTTCCTCTGCATTGCTTCGGTGAGCTGACCGCGGAGGGACTGCACTTCCTGCTGCATCAGGGTCATGGCGGGGTCGGCGGTCTTTCTCCGGGACAGGAACACGAGCCAGAGGAGGATGAGGACGACCGCTGCAAGAAGTATTATGATGGCTATGTTCATAGTATTATCAGATTCATATCAGGCGTCGAAGCTGAAATCTCAAATCTCAAGTACCAAATTCCAAATGAATTCCAATATACAAGCACGGAAATTTCAAACGTTTGAATATTCGAACTTGAAATTTGGATATTATTTGTATCTACTCAGGTCAAAATCTATTAGCCGCGAATGGCCTGAAAAATGAACCGGCCACTTAGAGAAGCACGCAAAGAACGCAAAGGGAACCTTGAGTCGAAATTATTTTCGGTTTAAAACCAAAAGCAAGCAGAGAGAATTAAAAACTGAACTACATAACATCAGGCTTTTCTTTGGGATCTTTGCGTTCTTTTGCGGCCAACCTGAGCCGTTACTATTATTTGAAATTTGTTATTTGAGATTTGGAGCTTGCCCTTACAGGGCGAGCATTCTGTCCAGCGCGCGCTTGGCCGGGACACGGATGTCCTCGGGGACTTTGATGACATACTGCATTTTCTCCAGCGCGGTAAGCACGCTTTCAAGCTTTGTCCGCTTCATATTGGGACAGACCATCTCATTCGAAACGATAAAGAACTTCTTGTCAGGGCTCTCTTTCCTCAGGCGATGGAGCAGTCCTTCCTCGGTGCCGATGATGAATTCCTTGTGGTTCGATTCCCTGCAAAAGCGGAGCATGCCTGATGTGCTCGTGATCTGGTCCGCCAGGTCCTGTATCTCGGGCGGGCATTCGGGATGGACGACCAGGGCGGCATCGGGATGGGCGGCGCGCGCCTTGTTGACGTCCTCGATGTCGAGATGGCCGTGATGCACGTTGCAGAAACCGTCCCAGGAGATGATCTTTTTCTTCGTCCGCTTGGCGGCAAAGGCCGAGAGGTTCCGGTCCGGGATGCAGATGACAACATCTTCTTTCAGCGATTCAACGACCTTCACGACATTTGATGAGGTACAGCAGATGTCGCTCTCCGCCTTGACCGCGGCCGAGGTGTTCACATACGCGACAACCGGCACGCCGGGATATTTCTTCTTCATGTCCAGGAGCGTGAAGTCGTCGGCGAACTCGAATGCGATCCCGAGCTTTTCAGAATAGAAGTCCCGGCGCGTCTTGCGCGGTCCTTTGACCGTGACCATGTCGGCCATGGGACAGCCCGCGCCGATCTCGGGGAGCAGGACGGTCTTGTCCGGAGAGAGGATCGAGGCGCTTTCGGCCATGAAGTGCACGCCGCAGAACACGATAACCGCGCAGTCCGTTTTTGCCGCGGTGCGCGAGAGCTCGAGCGAGTCCCCCGTGAGGTCGGCGATGTCCTGCACCTCGGGACGCTGGTAATTGTGCGCGAGGATGATGGCGTTCAGGTCTTTTTTGAGCTTGAAGATCTTTTCGCGGAGGGCGTTGATGTCGGTCTTCCCGGTAATCATAGGTAAGTGATAATACAGATAACAGGCGTGGATTGTCAAATGGAATTTGATCGCGAATTACAGGACCTTACTCTCTTCCCCATGCGCTCTGCGCCAGGCGTTTTTATCTGAAGCCGGCTTTTCTATTGCGCGAGCCGCTGATTTGGGGTATTCTTACTTCCATGAGCGACCATGAAAATTTCAAATCCGGCTTCATCTCCATCATCGGCAGGCCGAATGTCGGAAAATCCACGCTCCTGAACGCACTTCTCGGCGAGAAGATCGCCATCATCTCGAGCAAACCCCAGACCACCCGGAACCGCATCCTCGGCATCGTGAACCAGCCGGGCGCGCAAATCGTGTTTCTGGACACACCGGGCATCCACAAACCCATGCACAAGATGAACGAGGTCATGGTCAAGACCGCGCTCCAGACCTGCAAAGAAGTGGACGTGATCCTGATGCTCGTCGAGGCCACGGAGCAGCCCGGAGGCGGGGACAAATTCATCATCGAGACCCTGTCGAAGGTCAAGACGCCGGTCTTTCTCCTTATCAACAAGGTGGACCTGATCAAAAAAGACGCGCTTCTGCCGCTCATGCAGGAGTACAGCAAGCTCTACAATTTTGCCGAGATCATCCCCGTGTCGGCGCTCAAGAACGACCTCGGCGGTCTTGTCGAGACGGTCCTGAAGCGTTTGCCCCAGGGACCGCACTATTTCCCGGATGACCAGCTTACCGACCAGCCGGAACGATTCATTGTGTCCGAGCTTGTCCGGGAGAAGATCTTCGAGCTCACCAAAGAGGAGATCCCCTATTCCACGGCGGTGGTCATCGAGGAAATGAAGGAAGACCCGGACATCACGCGGATATCCGCCGTCATCTATGTGGAACGCGACTCGCAGAAGGGCATCCTGATCGGCAAGGGCGGGGCGATGCTGAAGCAGATCGGCACGCTCGCCCGTCTTGATGCCGAGAAACTGCTCGGGACCAAGGTCTTTCTGAAGCTCTTCGTGAAGGTAAAGAAAGACTGGCGTGAGGACGAGGGAATGCTGAAGAACTTCGGGATACTGCAAGAGGGGAAATAGATCGGTTACGGTTACGATGCCCGTTTCGTGAGGCGTAGGTCGGTATTGTCTTGAGGTTTAACCAGAATAACGTAACCGAATCACGATACGGGCTTCGTTACCATTACCGTTTAAACGGGAGTATATACATGCATGAACTGATCACCTGGCTGCTGAACACCATCGGGGCGCTCGGCTATCCCGGCATCTTTCTTCTGATGGCCATGGAGAGCTCGGTCATTCCGGTCCCGAGCGAGCTGATCATGCCGCCGGCCGGCTACCTGGCGCAGCAGGGACAGATGAATATGGCGATCGTGATCCTCTGCGGCACCGTTGGCAGTCTCCTGGGCGCCTACGCGAATTACTACGCGGCGCACTATCTGGGCAGGCCGCTCATCTTGAAATACGGGAAGTATGTCTGGATCACGGAAGAGAAGTTCGCGAAGGTCGAGCGGTTCTTCAAAGACCACGGCGAGGTGTCGACCTTCATCGGCAGGCTTCTGCCGGTTGTGCGGCACCTGATCTCGCTCCCGGCGGGCCTGGCGGGCATGAACCATCTGAAGTTCTCTCTCTACACGCTGCTCGGAGCGGGGCTGTGGGTCACGGTGCTTTCGTACATCGGATATTTCATCGGCGCGAATCGGGACCTTATCATGCAGTACTCGAACCAGGCGCTCATCGGGGCCGTTCTGCTGAGTGTCTCTATTGCGGTGGTCTATGTCTGGAACCACCGGAGGAAGAACAATAAAGAGTAACTGCTCAGGTTGTCCGGTTCACGGTTCAAGGTCTGATGGTTTAGGCTGATTAAACAACATCGGAAGAAACCATCATCCATCCTTTTGATATTCGTTTAGCGATATCTACTCTTCAGATCGTTCGATTTTCACTGCTTCCCAACCTTGAACCGTGAACCTGGAACTTCGAACCCGAGTAGTTATCAGAGACCTATGAAATCCAAGACCGAGGCGATCATCATCAGCAGCATGAACCTGGGCGAGGCGGACAAGCTCGTCACGTTCTTTTCCCTCGACCGCGGCATGCTGAAGGGCGTTGCCAGGAACGCGCGGAAGTCCTTCCGCCGCTTCGGGGCGGGGCTCGAATCCTTTACCCGATCACGGCTGCATCTCTTCGAGCGCGAACACCAGGAGCTCGCGCGGATCGAATCCACGGACATCATCGAGCAGCATTCATCCATCGGCTGCGATCTGGGCCGCGCCGCTGTCGGCGCGGTGATGCTCGAACTGGTACGGGAGATGGCGCCGCTCGGCGAACGCAATGCGCCGGCCTTTCTGCTCCTTTCCCATGTTCTCCATCTTCTCGACGAGGGTGAGGACCCGCTGTTTCTGCTCCGGATATTCGAGATCAAGTTCCTGTCGCTGCTGGGTTACCAGCCCAAGCTCGATCACTGTCTTTCCTGCGGTGTCCGGCCGAAAGGGGACATCATCTTTCTGGTCATGAAGGGCGGTATGCTCTGCCCGGATTGCATGGTCTCTTCCGGCGAACCGCAGATACGGCTCTCCCAAGGCGCGGTGGGGTTCTATTATCACGTGCTCAGGATGGACATGGACAAGGTTTGCAGGCTTAAACCCTCTCCCGCGATCATGCAGGAGCTTGACCAGGCATTCTCCGCGCACACCTTTCACATCCTCGGCAAGCGGCTCAAGTCAACGGAGTTTCTGAAGAAAGTTTTACCCCTCAGTCACTAAGCACGAAGGAAATCTCAAATTCCAAATCCCCAATACCCAATTTCGTGACTACTCAGGTCAGTTACTTCGCTTTGTCGCAAGGAGCGCCGGGATGATTGCTATTCCTGACACGAATAGCGTTCGCGGCGCTTTCGCTTCGCCCGCGCCGCCTGGATTTTCGGTGGACTGTCGCCGAATCCGGCAGGCGCGCTCTTATTGCGACTACGCTCCGCAACCGACCTGAGTAGCTATGAATTTTTTGTGCCTTTGCCTGCACCCAGCGGTTACGAGTGGTAACGCGAGTGCAGGGTGTGTCTTCGTGGTAAGAGGGTTACTGGATTTTTCGGGGTCCACACCAGCATGATCAAACTCGCGAGCACACAGGCGTAGGCGAAGAGGTCGCCGAAGCGGGTGTAAAAGGTTTTTTCAGCTCCGGGAACGAGGGTATGCGTCAGGTGCACACGGGTGAAGATCCCCGACGCGGCAAGGATATGACCTTGCGCATCGATGAAGCCCGAGACACCGGTGTTCGCCGCGCGCGCGACCGGCACGCGGTTCTCGACAGCACGAAAGACCGCCATGGAGAAGTGCTGGTACGGGGCCGCGGTCCTGCCGAACCACGCGTCGTTCGTGACTGTGGTGATCACGTTCGCTCCCTTGTCTACGAATCTCCTGACCAGGTCAGGAAAGATGATCTCATAGCAGATGACGGTGCTCACCTTTACATCGGGACGCGGAACGTTGCCACGAACAGGGACCGTCATCACCGTATACTCGTTGCCCGCCTGAAAGTCTCCGATCGCCTGGACCATCTTTCCGACAAAGAACAGGACATTCCTGAGCGGCACGTACTCGCCGAACGGCACGAGGTGTATCTTGTGATAGGCCCCCTCAACCCGTCCATCAGCGGAAAGCAGGAACGCGGAGTTGCGGCCGATGATCCGCTTGTTCGGTTTTACTTCATAGGTCGGGCTGCCAAAGAGGAGCGAAACCCGGTTCTGTTTCACGAATGAAACGAGGTCCGCGGTCAGGACTTGGTCCATGGGGGCCGCACCGCTGAAGTAGAACGGCGTGGCGGTTTCCGGCCAGATCACGAGATCCGGCTGCTCCTTGAGCGCCTCCCGGGTGAGCTGCTTGTACTCCGCCAGCGTTTCCCCCTGGAATGCGGAGTCCCATTTCTTGTCCTGTGCGATATTCCCCTGCACGACCGAGACTGTTATACCAGCCCGTTGAGCCGGTGTTCGTAATTTCACGAACCCATAGCCCAGAACAAGCATCATCGCGAACAGGACAACGATCAATCCGAACCGGCTCTTTCTGTCCAGGATGAATTCCGCGAGGGCGGCATTCACCAGCACGATCAGGAATGAGACGCCGTATACGCCGGTGATGTCAGCTATCTGGACAACCGGTAGCGCGAGATATTGCGAGTAGCCGAGCAGCGACCAGGGGAAGCCGCTGAACGCGTAGGTGCGCGCGAGTTCGAGCGCGGTCCAGAGGGCGGGCGCGGCGATGAAAAAAAGCGATGGATGGTTTTTCCTGATATGAACGGCAGCGGCGCCGAAGACCGCGGGATAGAGCGCAAGATAGGCGCTCAGGAGCAGCATCAGGAGCGATGCGGGGACGATCGGAATTCCTCCATACACGTGCATGGAGTTCGTCACCCAATAGACCGTACCGACGAAATACGCGATCCCGGATATCCCGCCAAGCCAAAAGCCATTCTTGACGCTCTGTCCCTTGAGCGCGAAGAACAACGGCAACAGGGCGATCCATGCAAGGAAATGGAGGTCGAACGCGGGGAAGGCAACGGCAAGAAGAATGCCCGAGAACGCGGCGAGCGCAAGGGAGCGGAAGTTCATGCTACTTTTCAGCCTTCTGTTCCTGCATCCACTTGAGCAGTCCGTCCTTCATGCTGTTGTTGAGATTCTCGGTCGCGGATGGGGAAAGCGCCTGAGGCTGAGGCTGCGTTTGCCTGGGTTGGTGCGAGGCGCTCTTTTCGGGTCTTGGGGGAGCTGTTTTTGCCGGGGGGGCGGGCCTGCTTGACGCGGGTTGGCGCTTGTGCTCCTCCTGAGGAAGCGGGGAAACGCACGTGACCGCATGGCGGTACAGGATCTCCTGTTTGTGGCCGTCCATGATGATGACGTAGCTGTCAAAGGCCTTGATCCTTCCGGAAACGCGGATCTTGTTCCGGAGGGTAACCGTCACGGATGTACGCCCGGTCAGGTAGGTGTCCAGCATTCTATCGAGGAGATTTGTTTCCATGAGCCATCCCTCTAACGATTGATCGTGGTGATCGAGTGTTTGTAGTAGAGGTGTTGTTTGCCGTCCTCTTTGAGCAGGATGGTGAAGCTGTCATAGGCCTCGATATGGGCCCTGATGCACTGTCCGTTGATCAGATACAGCGTAAGGAGCTGGTTCTCCTTTATGGCCTTGTCGAGGAATTCCTGCTGAATATTCGGCTTGCCGGGTGAAGGTTCCACGAGGGCCTGATCGGCCGGACCGGATGTCTGTTGCGGCTCGGGAACAATGATGACGGGATGGGGAGCGGTGAGAAAGGACATCTCCTGTTTCAGGATCGTGACGGTCCTGCCGTTCTCTTCAAGGTTGATCTCGTAGCGGCCGATGTCGCGGATAATCCCTTCATGTTCGGTTTTGTTCATCTGACCGATATGGAGTTTGATGCCGTTTGCTTGGGCCTGCGAGAGGAACTGCGGTTCGATGGCTTGCCTTGACTCTTCCTTCGTTACTTCCATTGGAAAAATCATATCTGAAATCGTGAACGATTGCAAGAAAATTATCTTTCTCCGCGCATGCAAACGAATGGTCTCAGAGCATCAATTGCAATATCAATTCTTTTTGTTATGAAAAAATCATGTGATATCCATAGTGAAGGAATGCTCAGCGAATTGGCCAGGAAGAGACATAAAACAATTATTGATGGTTCAAATTATAAAGGACAAACGGGGGAAATGGGGAATTCGGGAAAATAATAATATAAAAATAGAATAACATCTGTTTGACTACTTTTAAAATTTATAAGTATTTCCTCATGTTCCTTTTGGGGGAAAATTATTTTATCTTCAGACATCTTTTTTTCTTGACGATTCGATTTAATTAAGCTAATTTTTAGCTCCGCAATCAGCTATGTTCATTATGATAATCAAAAGAGTAAAGACTGCATCGATGTTTGACGCCAGCTTTTAGCTCTCGAGGAAACAGCATATTTTTTATTACTATGCAAATTGACAACGGACTTCCAGGATGGTCTCACAGCATCTCTTGTAATTTAATAGTACATTTATTGTAATTGCACTGGGCGGTAATAAACAACAGGCAACTTTTTGTAATAAATCATTTTTGGACGGGCTCGCACCTGGTTCATTTCAGTAGAGATTTATCGCAGGACGCTATTTTCTTGTTTGGTAGTGCGTTTTAGGAAACGGGTCAATTCAACCCTTTTGTCTTAACATAATCTTTAAAACGAGATACATCCGGATGGCTGTCGGAAAATATTACATAAAATCGTATAGAATACTTAATACTGATGTTTTATTGTCATTTATTGTTGCTACCATATTGTTAATATTATTATTTATAAATTTAATAAGAAGAAGGTAAAAGTCGAAAAAACTAACATTGTTATATGCGATTATTTTAAATAACTTAATTAACAATATGATACAACAATGGTATTGTTGTTGCATTATATTGTAGCACTAATTGGACGGTCATCATGACCGGGATCAATTGTAACCATTCAATTTGTTTATCAATTTCCTTAAACGGTGAGGAAAAATGAAAAAAATCATTGTTAGCGGTGTTAAAAAATGATTTCATGGTTATTCTCCTCACTCTATAAGCGATTCAGCGGTTCAAGGTTGTTTCCTTTCGTAATAAGGTGGCCGAGCAGCTATTGTTCAACTAAAAAAATACTTTCAGGCAGGTCGTAGTGCAGCCGACAATGGAGTTCCGTTTCCCCACACCCGTTGTTTTGTTGCTCTTGCCTCAATAGAAGATACTTGATCTATTTTATGGAAGAAAGGAGGGCGCGTGAGTAATACCTCAAAGAACAATATAGACCTGTTCTTTCACCTTTGGGGATATTTTTTTAACATGCTTCTTTGTTTCTTGTTCCAATCGTCATCGCATCACCCCATGTGCTACTGCTACGATCAGGGGAAGAGCTATAGTGCATTTTTCTCCCGCAGCAGCTCGTCAAGAGCACCTCCGAGAAACAACGCAGAACCCCGAAGCAGATATTATTCAGACCTGAATTTGCAGTTACTTTAACTTAGGAGAATATGATCATGAATAAAAGGAAGTGGTTTATCTTTTTGGCCACAGTGCTTTTGTGTATCGGCATAGGCATGTCACAAGCCCTTGCTGCGGTAAGTTCTATAAACAACAATTTCACGATGATGGATGGAACATTAGGCGACCCCCCTACCGGCGGCACCAATGACGTCGTGTTCACCTGGGACGGGACGCAGATGACCTCGGTTGCGGCAGCCGGCCAGGTCTCGAATGCGACACTCTCTTCCGTAACTCCGTTCTATGGTGTTCCGTGGGCGGCGCATGATGTGGCCATCTATGGCCCCGGCACCTACACGGTTTACGCGGACTGCCCGGCGGGAAGCCCCGGCTGCGGAGCGGGCGCCCCGATTTCCTTTACCGTTGCATCGGGCCAGCTCGGCGCCCACATGCTTTTTGACTGGGGCGGCAGCAATGATATAGATGTGGTGGATATCTGGTCACCGAACGCCGTGTTTGGACCGTCACCCATGTTTACCGGACCGGACGGAACGACTGCCCCCTTCGGGAATCCTGCTACGGTTTGGAGCTACATGTCACAGGACTGGGATGGCGACGGCATTAACGGCTATGGCATGGTGGACGGACCGTTCTTAGGGTTCAATGCCAACTTCAACGTTAATGTAGTAGGCACTGCCAACAACAATTTCACGATGATGGATGGAACATTAGGCGACCCCCCTACCGGCGGCACGAATGACGTCGTGTTCACCTGGAACGGGACCAAGATGACCTCGGTTGCGGCATCCGGCCAGGTTTCCAACGCGACACTCTCTTCCGTAACTCCGTTCTATGGTGTACCGTGGGCGGCGCATGATGTGGCCATCTATGGCCCCGGCACCTACACGGTTTACGCGGACTGTCTGTCAGGGGAGCCCGGCTGTGGATTGGGCGCCCCGATCACCTTTACCGTTGCATCGGGACAGCTCGGCACCCACATGCTTTTTGACTGGGGCGGCAGCAATGACATAGATGTGGTGGATGTATGGGTTCCGAACGCCGTATTTGGACCGTCACCCATGTATACAGGACCGGACGGGACAACTCCCCCTTACGGTGATCCTGCTACGATTTGGGACTGGATGTCGAGT
>JALNZF010000026.1 GCA_023229435.1 Nitrospirota bacterium | reverse complement strand
GATAGGGTATGGTTGAGATACAGTGACACTCTCGGAGGAAACGGAGAGAAACGGGGAACACAAACATCAACCTGTAGCCACTACGCCAGTGCTTTACTCTACAGTTGCTTACTTCTTTCCCAAAACTTTGACTACTGGGCTAATGGGGTCACTTCTCGATCCTTGAAACATTTCGATGGGGGAAGAGGGCGCCTCTTGTATTTCGGAAAACTTGACATTTGAGACTGAATGACTGTATATTTACTTCAAATGAAGTTTCCGGGTAAGGGAGGCAAGATGGAACAGTACACGCTGGTGAACAATGGAGATCAGTATAGCGGACAGTATGTCGCGGTGAAGTCTTTCGCCGACAGAACCGTGGTAAGCCACGGGTCTCAACCGGTAGAGGTTCTCAACGAAGCCAAAGAAAAAGGTATTGTCGACCCCGTTCTGATCTTCGTGCCTGAACAGAACATGATTCACATATACTAATACCGATCAGAAACTTTCCCTTCCTCGGCAACATGGACAGCCTGAAGCGTCCGTGGTTGCCGATCCAGATTATCAATCCCCATACAGGATTGTCCGTAAAAGTGCTCGGCTTGATAGACACCGGCGCAGATGACTGTTCTATACCGGCTACCTTTGCGGCGGCATTAGGGCATAACCTTGTCAATGGAATACCAAAACAGTTTAAGACCGCCGCCGGCCTCGCAACCGGGTACTCGCACACAACGAAAATAGAAATATATGATTTAAATGATAGGCTATTGTACGCAATCAACGAAACCCCTATCGACTTCATGCCGCAACTGCACATACCTCTTCTTGGAGTTCGTCAATTTTTAGATCGATTTGAACTGCACGTACACTACCCTAATAAAACATTCTCGATAAAGTACCCAACCTAAACATCGCACCTCTGCAGAAGTCAGCAAAGCACTTTCGCAAACTGGCTTGGTGATTGAAAAGGCATCCGCAGTTGTTCGGCATGAATGAGCGCGGTAACGGCAGAACAACTTCTTGGGGCCAGGTCTATATTGTTGCACTTGTAAGAAAGAGGGATGATAGGAACAACAAAGTGTCAGATTTTGCGTCGTGATAAATGTCGTATTGGTGTGCGGTGCGGGATCCTGTTGCCGTACGGTATTATTCAGTTGACAAAATTATAAGCCAGTTGTACAATTACGCCATGGATATTGTCGCAGATGCAAGTACGTTTCTCTCGGTAGCGCTGGAAGAGCCCGGATATCACGCTCTCATCGAAAAAACGCTTGGTAAGCGCATCGTTTCTCCAGAAGTGCTGCCCTATGAAATCGGAAACGCATTGATCGCCGGGAAAAAGAGAAAGCGGCATCAACTTACTGACAAAGACATTCACCTGGCTTATGCGCGCTCTCAACGCATTCCTGTAAGGCTTGTTCAAATTCGCATCGACGAGGCGTTGAAGCTGGCGCTCCGCTGGAACATTTACGCATATGACGCCTATTATCTGCAGTGCGCCAGGGAAAACGAGCTTCCCCTGTTGAGTTTGGACGGAAACATGCTCAAGATCGCGAAGGCCATGAAAATAACCGTGATGGAGTGACCCATGAAAGTGTATACCTATTCAACGGCGCGAGCCAGGCTCTCCTCTGTTCTCGAGGAGTCAAAGACGGAAGAGATCATAATCAAGCGCAGGAAAGGGGAACTGTATGCAGTAACGCCCAAGACGGCGTTTCTTCGCTCACCATTCGACATCCCAAGTTCCGGGCTGAAAACGAACGTCACTGCAGATGACATTGTCGGTATGGTACGCGAGTCTCGTGAGCGCCCCTATAAAACCCGTCGTCCATCACGCAAGGCGAAGGGAGCATCTTAGGGTCACCCAAAGGAAACTTGGGACGTTGTGCGCGAGTGTCATTGCTCATGGTAAATAGGATTCTCCAGGGCATCAACCTGAGCTATCATCATCCTGTCTCATCAGCCTCGTCGTTTCTTCATAAATCGTACGGCGCGGGCCGAGGGCGACTACTTCTATTTCTTTCACCATTGCGCGATAAATAATCCTGAACTTGCCGATCCTGAAGCTTCGATAACCTTTCAATTCCCGCTGAAGTGGTTTCCCTTCGCCCGGCTGCACACGAATCTGATCGAGGGCATCATGAATTCGTTTCTTCAATGCAGGATGCAGAGACCGGATGTATGCTGATATTCCTGCGGTTGTGCGGATCGGACGGCGGGTGCTCATCAGCGCGGGTTATCCTTTCAGGCCGGTAATGTCCTCGGTCCGATGATACACTCTTCCCTTTTTCTTTATGTTCTTTATACCGCGACGAATTTCCCGCGTGAATTCCTTGTCCGCGAGAATTTCCATCGTTTCCTTCCAGCCGTCGAATTCTTCGGGACTCATGATGACGGCGGCTGCGCGGCCGTTTCTCGTGACCGTTATCTCTTCATGCGTGGTATGAAGTTGTTCAACAAGTTTGCTCAGGTTGTTCTTTACTTCCGAAAGCGGCAATACCTTCATTGGACCTCCAGCGGCAATTAGCTATAATTCAGGCTATATTATAGCATTCAATAAAAGGGGAAAACAAGAAGAAAATGAAAGGAAGAGCTTTGGGAACGTAAAGCAGCTTCATACGATCAGGTCTTTTATTTTGGCATTCTCCCTTTTCCGGAAAATAGGGTCGTTAATGCGTGACGATTATTTAATTGGTCGAGTGAACAACTCGAAACCCGACACAATGTCGATTACTTTGATCGATGATCCTGACGTGGAATCATTCATTACCCGAGATCACCGCGAACAGTGCTATGTTATTTCGGTCGAGACTCTCAGGGCTGCTCAGGATACTGTGTCATGAACCGAACATTGTATTGAAAACGATGAGACGAATGATGTCGGGTTTCGCTCCTCTCTACCCGACCTACGGAACTGATCCTGACATGGAATCATGCAATACCCGGGATCGTCACGAACAGTGTTCTGTTGTTCCGGTCGAGACTCTCAGGGCTGCGCAGGGTGCTGTGTCATGAATCGAACAGAGCATTGAAATCGAAGCGACGAGTGATGCCGGGTTTCGCTCCACGCTACGTGAACGACTAACAGGGAGAGGCACGAAAAAATTCAAAGAGGTACCAAGGATCGTAGCGCCACATTATTGTCTTTTGATATATCCGCTTGTCATTCATAAACAGTGATGATATTATAGGTCGCAGAGAGTGGAATTCAGCACGCTCATGAGAAGCCATTTACCAAAAGTGCAGCCCGGCCTGACAAAAAATGGTAGAATGAAATTATGAAGAAAAGAGCCATATATGTTGATACTTCGGTAATAGGCGGTTGCTGCGACTTGGAGTTTAAAGAATGGTCAAACGGCATACTCAAGGATTTTCAGGAGGGTACGTTCAAATTGCTCTTGTCGGAACTTATTGATGCGGAAATCGAGGATGCGCCTGAAGAAGTCAAAAAGGTTTACATGAAATTCAGGCAGTGTACTGATAAGATTGTTACGCTTTCTTCTGAATCCATAGAATTAGCCGAGGCTTATCTTAAGCATAAGATATTGACGCATAATTATCGTGATGATGCCCGGCATATTGCAATCGCAACAGTCGCAGGCGCGGACCTCGTCGTCAGCTGGAATTTCAAACATATTGTTCATTTTGAAAAGATACAGAAGTTTAATGCTGTTAACATCGAGATGGGATACAAACCGATTTCCATCTATTCCCCGCGGGAGGTAACAACCCATGTCAGTAAAAGCAGTTGAAATGGTCCGTAAGATCAGAAATCAACATTACGAGGAAACGAAGAGTTTCTCGGTTGCAGAGCAGATTAAGTTCGTCAAAAAAAAATCCGACAAGCTTCAGAGAAAACTCAAGCCGCATCGTTCAACTGCGGACAGCCATCTTGTCGGCTCCAGCCGTTAGTTTATGAGAAACTAAAGGGACACCATTTCTTACGTTGTTTTAGCGGCGGCGCTTATGAAAGAAACAATGATCGAAACAGAGGTTGCCTACACGGTGGAACTGGGCGGACGCTTTTACATTATTGAGCACGTGCCGGCCAGGGTATGCCGGGAGACCGGAGAGCAGTATTTTTCTCCTGAGACAGTGGAACATATCCAGGCATTGATCAAGGGTGGGAAAAAGCCGGACAAAATGATCGAAACCCCGGTTTATGAATTCGTTTAGCGCCTGCCGCCGGCGGTTGAGTCGCCGGGGTCGTTTCTTTATCCTTGATACCGTCGCACTAAGCACCCTTCTTTTTTCTGAATATCGCAGTTGCAGAGTAACCCTGCCAGTAGCTGCTGTGCCCCCTCCGCTATCGACTTCATGCCGCAACTGCACATACCTCTTCTTGGAGTTCGTCAATTTTTAGATCGATTTGAACTGCACGTACACTACCCTAATAAAACATTCTCGATAAAGTACCCAACCTAAACATCGCACCTATCCGGGTTCAAACCGCCGCATCCCCGCCGGTCAGTTTCAGGAAGATCGGTTCACGAAGGTTTTCCGGTTTGCAAGCCTGCAAGCCGGCCAGCTATCAGGCGATTTGAATAACCGTGCTCCGATCAGGGTTTCGCACCCGGCATCTGCGCGCACTCATTGAAGATGCGCGCCGTGCAGACGCGGCACCGTTCCGGATCAAGCCGGGGAACTATCTTTTCTATCGCCTCTATCTTCGAACGGAAGATGTTTTCCTCGCCGATATGCTTTATGCATTCTCCGCGCTTCAACACATTCAGCACATCTCCCTTGAGCGAACAGAGATAGAGCTTTCTTCCGGTCAGATGAAGGCGGTGCGACTCCTCGGCTAGGGCTTCGCATCCGGCGGAGTCGATGAAGTTGATGCCGCTGCCGACGAGCAGGAGGTGGGCCTGTTCGGGACTCTGCCTTGTGATAGCGCGCATTTCCTGCGCAAAATGGTCGACCGCGCCGAAAAAGAGCGAGCCGTCCATCCGGATGATCTTGAGCTGGGGACATTCCAGCAGTGGCTTTTTCAGAATATTGGTGAAGCTCCGCCGGTCACTCTCGGGATCAGGGGCAAGCGTGATGAAATGCGGGTGGGACGTACGGTTGAGATAGAGCAGGAGCGAAAGGATCACGCCCACGTAAATGGCGAACTCCAGTTCCACGAGAAGCGTTGAGAAAAAAGTAACGGCAAGAACGGCTGCCTCGGAGGGGCTCGTTCTTATGATAGCCCTGAGGTGTCGAAAATCGATGAGATTATACGCGACGAGCAGGAGAATACCCGCCATGGAAGCGATCGGGAGATAAGCGGTGAGCGGAGCAATGAGCAGGAGGATAACGGCAAGGGCTACTGCGGAATAAACGCCGGACATCGGTGTTTTTGCCCCGGCTTCATAATTCAGTCCCGTGCGGGTGAACGAGCCCGACGAGGCATAGCTTGAAAAGAAGCTTCCCATAACATTCGAAAGACCCTGGCCGATGAACTCCTGGTTGCTGTCGATGCGCTGGTGAGAACGCGTGGCCACGGAGCGGGCGATGGAGACCGCCTCCGTCAGCCCGAGCATCGCTATCGCGAGCGCGGCCGGCGCCAGGAGACGCACGTCGGCTGTAGAAAGGTCGGGTAAGGAGAATGGCGGCAGGTGCGCGGGCAGGGATCCGACGAGCCGCACGCCGTGTTCGCCGCCTTTCATAAGAATGGCCAGGAGACTGCCGATGATCATGGCAAAGAGCATTCCCGGCCAGCGCGGAAGATATCTTCTGAACACCAGAGCGGCGATCAGTGTGACGAGTCCGATCGTGAGCACCGTGTAATTTATCTCAGGCAGACGGTGAACGAGGTCCGTCAGGACATGGATAAAGGCATGTCTTTTCGAGCCAGGGACACCAAAAAGATTACTGAGCTGGCTTGTTCCTATGAGGATGGCTGCGCCGGCGGTGAAGCCGACCACCACGGAATGGGAAACAAAATTAACGAGCGCGCCGAGGCGCGCCATTCCCAGCGAAAGCTGAAATATTCCGGCAAGGAAGGTGAGGGTGATCACCATCTGGATGTACTCCGCGCTGCCCGGAGTTGACAGGGGGCTGACCGTGGTAAAGATCACGATGGAAATGGCGGTCGTGGGCCCGGAGATGAGGTGGCGCGAGGAGCCGAACAGCGCGGCGATGATCGTCGGCACCATTGCCGAATAGAGTCCGTATTCAGGGGGCAGTCCGGCGATCATGGCAAAGGCAACGCCTTGGGGAAGAACGATGATCGCACCGGTAATGCCGGCAATGATATCGGCACGCGCAGTGCGGCGGTTGACCCGCGACCACCACTGGAGAAAGGGGAATAATTTTATCGCTTCCATGTTAGCTCCAGGGTTAAGGTACTTTATTTCGTCTCATCTTGAAGTTTGAGTCAAGTTTTAAACCATTCTTAAACCACCCCTCACCTTAATCCTCTCCCCTGATGGGAGAGGAAACTGAAGAATCCCCTCTCCCGAGGGGGAGAGGGCTTGGGTGAGGGGGTATTCATGTTTCAACGGTCTGAAGCAAAGTCTCGTTACACTATTTATATCGCCTCATCCCCGCCGGTCAGTTTCAGGAAGATCGGTTCCAGATGGCTTTCGGGCATGCTCGCCATGCGGCCGAGGTCTTCGACGCTGCCTTCCGCGATGATATCGCCCTTATTGATGATGGCGACACGGGTGCACATCTGCTCCACGATCTCGAGCGTATGCGTGGACATGAACACCGTGACGCCCTTTGCAGCGAGTTCCTTGAAGATGTCCTTCACGAGCCGCGCGCCGCGCGGGTCCAGGCCGACCATGGGTTCGTCCACCACCAGGACTTTCGGGTCATGCAGCAGGGCCGCGGCCATGACGAGGCGCTGTTTCATGCCGTGCGAGAAGTTCTCGACCAGTTCATCGGCCCATTCAGGAAGTCCGAACAGCTCGAGGAGTTCACTCACGCGCTTGCCCGGGCCACTCATGTCATACAGCTCGGCCACGAAATGCATGAATTCCTTTGCCGTGAGCTTTTCGTACAGGAACGGCCTGTCCGGTATGAAACCAGTGATGAACTTTGCCTTGATCGGTTCTTCCTGGACATCATATCCGCCGATAAGAATGCTGCCGTTGGTAGGCTGGAGCAGACCCGCCATCATCTTGATGGTCGTGGTCTTGCCCGCGCCGTTCGGGCCGAGGAAGCCGAAGATCTCGCCCTGCGCTATATCGAGATTGATCTTGTTCACGGCGGTAAGCTTGCCGTAATTCTTGGTGAGGTTGATGAGTTTGATCATAATCGCCATGCAACCACGGATGGACACGGATACACACGGATGAAAGACACCGGATTCCCGCCTTCGCGGGAATGACGGCTTTTATTCCGCAATCCGCATTCCGCATTTTATTTATATTCTAAAACTTCCACCTTCAGTTTCCCGACCAGTTTGATTATATCAGATTGCCGGTCGAGGTTTCCCGTGATAAATCGGATGTGCGTTGCGTCAGCGGGGAACTGGTTGAAGGTAGGATCAACCGGCATCCAACGGCCGACCCAGACCTCGGGCCAGGCATGGTAATAGAAACCTTTTTCCATATAGACAATACCGGCTGCCATGCGTGTCGGGATGCCGGCCGCACGGGCCAGTGCCGTATAGAGCGCGGTGTGCTCGTTGCAATCTCCTTCACGCTGGTTTAGGACTTCGAGTGCGCTCGGGATGCTGACGACGGGTTTTTTCGTCAAAGCGGTATATATCCAATCGTTCAGTTTTTTCGCGGCCGCATGGGCGTTCTTTTCGCCAGCCAGGATCTTCGCGGCCTGATCGATGATCTTTTTGTCGTCGCTCTGGATCAGCGCGTTCGGCAGCAGATATTCCGCAAGCTCCTTTCCGGAATAGGGCAGCCGATATGCCGCGGATAAGTCTTCCTTGCGGATCTCGATAACATCATTGGTAAGTGTCTGGCGATCGTTGTCCAGCTGGAAGCCCTGCAGAGGCACGCCTTTCAGCCGCGCACGCAGGTACGTTACCTTCGAGGATTCCTTTATCGGGTCAGAGGGGATCATGGTCAGCGTTATGATATCGACCACGGGGCCGCCCTTGTCGCGTTTCATCGCTTCGGTCTTGCTTTCCTTTAACAGACTATATCCGAGCGCGCTTTCTTCCTTGATCGTTTCACCGTCCTGCGTGATCCACGACGTGGTCTCCATGCCCTGGAATGATTCTTTCAGCTTGTAAATGGCCTGTTCGGTCTCACCGATCTTGATGCGTTCCTGCGACTCAATGGAAATGGTCGCCTCCTCGGTGCTCAGGGTAGCGGGATTGAAAAGGGGGAAGCGGTACGTTTTCCCCGTTTCCAGCCCCAGAAGCAGAATGGCCGGCTTGATGTTCGGCGAGAGGTAGGGCGGACGGGTGAGCCAGATCTTCTCGGTCCGCGTCTGGCCGCCCGTATTGATATCAAGGACAAGCTTGTTCTTGAGCACCGCGCCCTTGATCTTCATCAAGGTCAGATCCGATTGCAACGTGAAATCGAAATACTTGAGCAGGAAGTTTTTCGTGGTGTAGCTGTTGATGACCGTCCTGACGCGCTGCACCGAGCCGAGGGCGAGGATGTCCATCTCCATTTCCTCGGAGAGGTGATAGGTATCCGCTTCGGGGATGGTCCGCGTGTGCGCATAACCGATCTTTTTGCCCTGCTGGTAGATGCCGAACCATTCATCCGTCGAGCGTACGCCTTCTTGCGTGACCACGTCAAGGGCGATGACCGAGGAAGGACGGATGTACGTCCTCTCGATCAGGAGTCCGAGCATCACGAACCAGAAGAGCAGGATGAGTGTGCTGGTAATTTTTTTGAGCATAAGAGCCGTCTGAAAAAAATGAAATAACATGAGCGCGATTAAGAAAAGTTGTCATTCCCGAAGATTTTATCGGGAACCTGGTGTTAAACCATATCCCCGATAGGAGCATTCGGGGATGACATTCTATTCAGCATTCGCGCTATGTGTAATGCAATTATAAGGCTGTTGACAAGATATTATTCTTCGGGCAAATGATAATGTATCTTATTACGCATTCATATGGTAGCCAGAAATACAGACATTGTCAAATACGATTCGATCGCACCTGGAGCACTATCAAGGAGTCAAGGCCATTTTTTACAAAATAGACTATTGTTGATACATTTTTGTTGTTCGTTTAATTATGTTGTTGTATGATGCGTAAAATCCGGATGAACGGTTTCAACATAATATTCCGCAAAGAATGAAAATAGCGGCTCTCTTATGGAAATAGCTCGAATATATAGCATTTACGAAAAATTACGGAAGTTTCTCATTAATCCGCAAGAGCTTTTTCTGGTGGTGTCCATCGAGACACAGACGCTTTTTGTCTGCGCGAACGACACTGTTGTCGAGCGATACGACTGTTCCACCTCCCGCTTCGGCACCGGCATTCGGGAAAACTCGCTGAAAACACCGCCCGGTGTTCATAGGATCAGGGAAAAGTTCGGCGCCGGGGCGCCGGCGGGGCGTGTTTTCAGAGACCGCGAAGATACGGGGGAGGACTGGGATCACAGTCTGACCGGAGAGAATCTGATCCTGACCCGCATTCTCTGGCTCGAAGGCCTTGAGCAGGGGATCAATAAGGGCGCGGGGGTGGATTCGTATGAGCGCTATATCTATATTCACGGCACCGGCCGGGAGGATCTCATCGGCATACCCCTGTCGCACGGGTGCGTGTGCCTGCGCAATCTCGACGTTATTCGTTTGTTTGAAACGGTCAAGGAAGGCACGCTCGTCTACATAGATCCTCCGCCTGTCGTTATCAGCGAACACCGATGCAGCAGCGTCCATTTTACCGGTATTTTCGGCAGCGGCATGAGCGCGCTTGCACAGTATCTGCGCTTCCAGGGGACCACGGTCTCGGGTTCCGATCGTTTTCATGCGAGCGAGGATACCGCCTCCATCCGGCGATCGCTTGAAGGGCTGGGGTGCGCCATTGTTCAGCAGGACGGCTCGGGTGTCAGTGCGGATACCGATGTGGTCTGCGTCTCAACCGCGATTGAAAACGCTAATCCCGACATCGCTGCCGCGCGCAGCCTTGGTATTCCCATTATCCATCGATCCGATCTGCTTGCCGCGATCATCGCCGAAAAAAAGACGATTGCCGTCGCCGGCACCAGCGGCAAGTCAACCGTGACCGCGATGATATTCGAATTCCTGACCGCATGCGGTCAATCGCCCTCGCTCATAAGCGGCGCGGCCTTGCGCAGGCTCGAACGGCAGGGGCTTATCGGCAATGCCTGGAGCGGCGGTTCCGATCTCCTGGTGGTGGAGGCGGACGAAAGCGACGGATCGCTTGTCAAATATTGCCCCGAGGCCGCGGTGTTCCTGAATATCTCCAAGGACCACAAAAGCGTTGACGAGATAAACACGCTTTTCGAAAAACTGGCTTCACAAACGCCCTGGACGGCATCGAATGCCGACGATCCGATCCTTGCTTCTCTTCCCTCAACCGTGAGCTTTGGCCGGAATGGCGCCGGCTCGTGGCGTCCGGACCGGGAAGAGCTCTTGCCTGCCTCGGTCAAACTTTTTAAGGGTGGCGTTGTATATCATCTGCCGCTTCCGGGTGATCACAATCTTGAGAACCTGCGCGCCGCGCTCTGCGTGTGCGACCATTTCGGTTGCGAACAAACTGCGCTTGTTGATGCGGTAAAGAACTATGAAGGCGTGGCCCGGCGCTTTTCCATGACCCGGACAAGGCAGAACGTGCAGGTGGTCGACGACTTTGCGCATAATCCGGTAAAGATAGCGGCTGCCATGAGCGCGGCGCGAGGCCTTTCCAACCGCATTCTTGCCGTATACCAGCCGCACGGGTTCGGTCCGACCCGGTTCCTGAAGAATGAATACATCGCGACCTTCCGGACCGCCTTCCGGCAGAATGACTCGCTCTATCTCCTGCCGATCTATTATGCAGGAGGCACGGCGCAAAAAGATATTTCCTCGGACGATATCATACAGGGTCTTGGTCCCTTGGCATTCAACGCGCGCGCGGTCAGCAGTCGGGATGAGTTGCTGACCAGATTAAAGGCCGATGCGCGATCAGGAGACTGCGTTCTTCTCATGGGAGCACGGGATCCTTCGCTGTCAGCGTTGGTAAAGAAGATCGTGGATATGTTTGGCGGGGAAATGAAAGAATCATAAAATCTCACCCGCTTCGCCTCTCGATCCACCGGTGACCGCGTATTGCGAGGACTTCTCCTTACTCTCCTTGTGGTAAGAAGCCCAACGGCGCCATACATGTTTTCCTTCTTAAAATCTCTTCGCGACACCGGCGAGATAAGTAATATCGGTTTCCGGCTTGTTCAATCCTGCCTTTATGCCTGCATCTAAATCGAGGCTCTCTGTGATCGAATAAACAACACCGCCGAGCAAAAAGGCCGGATCACTATTTGACCTCTTGTCAGGATTTCTCTCCATACCGATATTTGCGACAGCCGTCAGGCCTGTGATGATGTCCACCTGCGAGGCGAGGGAAACGTGCCAGCGGTCTTTCCGGTTCGCTTCTTCATCCAGCCGCAACTTGTATTCATTGCGCAGGAAGCCGATATTTACATGAAACACCCAGGGCGCAATGTCCCTGGTGATGATGAAAAACGCGGTGTACGACGCTTTTCCGTTTCCGAGGCCCTTGTTTTCATCACCGCTCGGCAGCGTGATGCCCGGTCTCAGCGCGAAACTCCACCCGTCTTTTTCATGGAATCTCCATTTCAATTGAATGGATGCGTCCGATATCCCGCTCTCCGTGGTCGTCATTCCGTCCTGCATTGTCTCTCTTCGCAGGTATGAAATTCCAAGGACGAGGTCCGCGGTATCGGTGATCCCGTAGGACAACACCGGCACGGTCGGCGCCATGAGGCTGTTCATCGAGGCCCCGTCTTCGCGGTCATGTCCGTACTCAATGACAAACTCAAGCTGGGCCTTCCCCGTTGTTTGAGTACCCGTGTCGTCGGTAATCAACGGATGGGATGCGAAGGATTGACCAGCGGTGATCAACATCATGAATATTGGCAAAAGAATCCGTTTAACCATATTCCCTTCTTCCGCTCTGATCACGAGAGCAAAGCGGTGACCCACAGTCCGGCCTGAGAGATGATGGGTAATCAGGTATCAAAGCTCCCCACATGTCCCATCTCGTTCAGGGAGTTGAGGTGATGCATCATCTTATCCGTTCATTAGAAGGGGATGCCCATGAGCAAACGGACCTCCCGGTCGTTCGATTTGTTGTTCAAGCCGAAGACAGCTCCGATATTCGCCCATATCCTAGCGCCGCTCCAGGCGAGGGTCGGTCCTGCCGCGTACGTGTGGTCCTTGAAATTGCCCTTGGACTCCACGCCCAGCCTGAAGGCGGGGCTCACTTCGTAGCTGACGCCGGCCGCATAGGCGTTCTCAGCGCTCGAACCGTGCTCGTACTTCTTCTGGAAGATCTGGTTGTACGCAATGTTCAGCTTGCCGAGGTCCTTAGCCAGGACCAGCTTGCCTTCGAATTCGCTTGCTTCGCTCGTGCTCTCGGCATGCTCGGCATAAAGAAGGATGTCCACGGGAAGTCGGTCCTTTTCCGCGACCCGGTACCGGAGACGCACCTTGAAACCCTCATAGGTGAAGGCCCCGCCTGCCGGCTGTTCGAAGACCTGGTAGAGCGCGGCGTCCAGGTGGTCCGTGATGCCGTATTCGATCTCAACCTGCTGCTTCCAGTCGCTCGTATTGCTCGTCTTTTGGTCTCGTGTCACCGATGTCTGATAAATCTCTATCTCCGCGCTATCCCTGGCAAGGGTGGAGTAGTCGTAGGTCCAGACATAGCCCTTCAGGTCTGCCATTGCCGTGGTCGTCCATACCAGGAGTATTGCTGTTGCTGCGAACGTGATGGTTCTCATTCTTTTCAACATGTTGCCATCCTTTCTTGACGTTTTTTATGCCTCGCCCCGATGTCCCGAGATTTTCGAGGCAGGGTGGAGGAGTGAAGTGATATTGATAATCATTATCAATAAACACGGAATTAATACCACCTCGCCGTCCTCTTGTCAATACCTAATTTTGCATATGACAAAAAAAACGTTTACCTACCGGACAGCTCGATGAACTCTTGGCCAGATTGCCTGCCAATGCGGGATCAGCTCACGGTGCTCTTCTCATGGTCGCACGGGATCCGTCGCTGCCTGCTTTGGTAAGAAACGTTGTGGAACTGTTCGGCGGGGATAGCGATCAGAGAAGCTGAAACCGGAGAACTCTATTGACAATGGCCGGAGCTGGTTATACAATAATGGCAATTAGTTAAACTTACCCATGCAGAGGTTAGATTGCCATGTCCACCGTTAGAACGCTTGCCAAGGGCCAGATCGTCATTCCCGCCGTGATGCGAAAAAAATACCACATCGAGCCTGGCACGGAATTGCAGATCATGGAGTACGGCGGCATAATCTACCTGGTCCCGCCCGTCAAGGATCCCATCAAGGCGGCCCAGGGATCCTTGCCGTCACGCCCCTCCCTGGCAGGGCAGTTGCTCCGGGAGCGCAGGAGCGACTACAAGTGACCCCGAAGGGCCCGCTCCTGTTCGACAGCCACGCGCTCCTGAAGTTCTTCCAGAAAGAACCCGGACATGAGCAGGTTGCGCGGCTTCTTGAGGACGCGCAGCGCGCGCGGGTGAAGAAGCTTCTGTGTGCCGTCAATCTTGGCGAGATCATTTATATCACCAAGCGGGCCTTCGGCGACCAGAAGAAGATAGCGGTCCTGGCGCATATCGAGCGCCTTGGATTCACCGTGCTACCCGTTCCGAACAACCTCATCTTCCGGGCTGCGGAATACAAAGCCGATTACAGTATTTCCTACGCCGACTGTTTCGCACTCGCAGCGGCGATCGATCAGAAGGCAAGCATCGTAACCGGGGACCCCGAGTTCAGGAAGGTGGAGCATCTGGTGAACGTAGTGTGGATCAGATAGTCCGCGACTTCGACCGTAGACTCTGCTGACACCCATGACCCCGAAGGCTTGATTCTATTCCCCGGGAGATCCCATGCCTGAATATGAAGGCGTTGTCATACGGCCTCCCAGCGAGGCCGACAGCCTGATCCTCCAGTACACCATCGGGTGTTCCCACAACCAGTGCATCTTTTGTCCCGCGTATAAACAGAAGCGGTTCCGTATCCGCAGCCTCACCCAGATGGAGCAGGACATTCGCTCCTGTCTGCCGGCCTACGCTGACACGCGGCGGATATTCCTTGCCGACGGCGACGCGCTCGTTGCTCCTGTTCCGGACCTACTCGCGCTCTTCTCGCTTCTGCATACCTCGTTTCCCAGGCTCCAGCGGATTGGGATGTATGCGAACACAAAGAACATCCTGGGTAAGTCGATTGAGGAACTACGGCAGCTCCGGGAAGCCGGGCTCGGCATCCTGTACCTCGGAATCGAGAGCGGGGACGATGAACTGCTCACGTGGATGAAAAAGGGCGCGACCTCCGCGGAGATGGCCGATGCCGGCCAACGCGTCAAGGATGCGGGAATCAAGCTCTCGGTCACGGTCCTGCTCGGGATCGGCGGGACAGACAGGAGCGTCGAACATGCCCGGCTGACCGGAAAGCTGCTTTCCGCCATCGATCCCGATTATGTGGGCGCCCTCACGACCATGATCGTGAAAGGTACGCCCCTCTATGTTCTTCAAGAACAGGCCGGGTTCCGGCTTCCTTCCGCATTCGCCATCCTTGCAGAACTCGCGGAGATGATCAGCCACACCGAGATGACCCGCGGTCTGTTCTTCGCGAACCATGCCTCGAACTATCTTCCTGTCCGCGTCCGCATGCCCGCTGAGCGCGACAAGGCTGTTCACATGATCCGGACATTCGTGCGGGAGGGCGATACAGGGCTCCTGAAGCCGGAAGGGATGAGGAGGCTGTAAGAGAAGGTTCGTCAGCAAAGAAAGCACGGGAACTGTTTGGCGGGGAAATGAGAAGGTCCTAAACGACACCTATTCATCGGGACGTTAAACAAGCAGGCGATTTTACGATTGTTTTCGATGCGTGCTTATTTGCCGCACGTCTTTCCGATCAGCACAGAGCACGGTGCATGGATAAGGACGTTTTTCGATACACTCCCCATCATACCCTGCATTCCCCGCAGTCCCCGGCAGCCCACTACGATGACGTCCATATCCCCGGACGCTGCAGCGCTCACGATCTCCGTGGATGGATCTCCGGCCTTCGAGAGGATGGAGATGGCACGAAATTTTTTGCCGAGAGACGTTTTCGCCTCTTCAAGGGTCCTTTCCGATTCTGCAAAGTCGCGGGTCCTGGCGCTTGCCACGGTCTCCCTGATCTGGTCGCTGATCTCCAGGGCAAATCGTTCCGGAAGGTCGGAGAAACCCGACGCGATGACGTGAAGGATCGTCACTTCCGCGTTGTCGGGAAAGGGGATGGACGATAAAAATTCGCCGGCTGCCCGGGCATAGGTGGAACCATCAGACGCGAACAGTATCTTCAGCGGTCCGGGCGACCGTTTCTTATCGCGTTTGATCACCAGGACCGGCAGCGAGGAATGTGCCGTGACCACCCGCGTCACGCTCCCGAGAAAGGCAGACGCGATCCCTTTGATGCCCCGCGCACCCATGGCAATGAGGTTCGCGTTCGACGATCGGGCCGCGTTCAGGATACACTCGTCAGGCGCGCATTCGCCCGGGGAAAATTCGCTGATATCGACGCTGATGCCCGCCTGAACAGGCTTGAGAATGGCCACTGCCGAATCGAGGATCCTGGGTGCGAGCTCCTTTTTTACGGACTGGAGCGTATCAAAGTGGAATTTCCGGTCTTCCGGGAACGGGAGCGCGTAGATGGCGTGAAACACGGTGATGGAGTCCTGCGGGGACCAGTTGATGCGGGTCAGAAACCTGGCAGCGTTATCAGAGTATTCAGAGCCGTCCGTTGCGAGTAGGATTCTCACGGTTGCACCTCTTTCTGCTGATCAACAGCTCTTATGCAGCAAAGCGCATTACAAGCGCCCTCATTATACCGTTTCGTGATTATTTTTATTATAGCAGGATTCCCGGGCCCCGCCGGGGTCACGTTGGGTGCCCCCGATGTTCTGGTGACAGGTCCTCTGTTCATAGGTAGTGTTCAGCACGGGTGACCCTGTCGCTTTGCTATTGTTGAACGATCTTTTCTACGATCTCCTTGACCTTTTCCGCCTCAAAGGGCTTGATGATATAATGATGGGCGCCCGCCTTCATGCATTCCTTGACCTTGTCGAGGGAGTCGAGCGCGCTCACCATGAGGATCTTGAGATTTTTGTCCAAAGCACGAAGGAACCTCAGTGTTTCTATGCCGCCGAGCTGCGGCATGATAATATCCAGCATCACGATGTCCGGGGAGAGCGTCTTGACCATGGAGATTGCTTCGATTCCCGTTCCTGCCTCGCCGACCACTTCGTAATGTAATTTTTCGAGTATCTCCCGCAACGATTTCCGTATCTGGGGTGAATCATCTACAATAAGTATTTTTACCGGCATGGATTAATCCTCTCAATCATTTCATATTTCGGGTGGCCCTCAGAAGCTCTTCAATGGTGGTTATACCAGCAAGGACCTTCCTGATTCCGTCGAATCGCATGTCTTTGAAGCCGCTTTTCAGCGCTTGCTGACGCATCATTTCCGTGGACCCCCGGGCTGTGATCAATTCACGTATCTTGGAATCAATGACCATGATTTCGTAGATGCCCGTTCTTCCCGAATAACCCGTTTTTTTGCAATCTTCGCACCCGGTCCCCCGGTGGAATTTGACGCCGTCCATGGAAGCGCCGAGGCCTAAGATGTCCAGTTCCCTCTTTGAAGGAGTGAATTCCTCGCTGCATTTTCGGCATATCTTTCTGACCAGCCGCTGGGCTACAATGCCGAGCAGGGAAGGAGCAATGAGGAATGGTTCGACGCCCATGTCGATGAGCCTGGTGATGGAACTTGCCGCGTCGTTGGTATGCAGCGTGCTCAGCACGAGGTGCCCCGTCAGCGCGGATTCAGCGGCGATCGATGCGGTTTCGGGGTCCCGTATCTCTCCTATCATGATTATGTCGGGGTCCTGTCTCAGGATCGATCTCAAGGCGTTCGCAAAAGTAAGGTCCTTTTTGGGATTGATCTGAATCTGGTTGATGAGGGGAAGCTGGTATTCCACAGGATCTTCAACGGTGACGATGTTGTCTTCGATGGAGTTGATCTCGTTCAGCGCGGCATAGAGCGTTGTTGTCTTGCCGCTTCCCGTGGGGCCCGTTACGAGTACTATTCCATACGGCTCCTCTATCAATTGCCGCAGCGTCTCAAGGTTCTTTTCAGACATGTTAAGGTCATCGAGGTTCAGGCTCTGCGCGTTCTTATTGAGCAGCCTCAGGACCGCTTTTTCCCCATAAATTGTCGGAAGGGTCGAGACGCGGATATCGACTTCATTGCCCTCAATCTTTATCTTCACCCTGCCGTCCTGCGGCTTTTGCCGCTCCGAGATATCGAGCGAAGAAAGTATCTTGATCCTCGAAACCACGCCCTTGTGCATGGACTGAGGGTACGTCGCCACTTCGCTCAGGATTCCGTCGATCCTGCACCTGATGACAAGTTTGTCCTCACGCGGTTCCACGTGGATGTCGCTCGCCTTCTCCAGGACGGCATCGATCAGCATGCGGTCCACGACCTTTACCACCGGAAGGTCCGCGCCGGCCTTTCTGAGCTCATCGACCTCGATCCTGCTGATCCCGGGGGATTCCATCTGTCGGGACAACTCGCTCTGTTCCGTTTCCACCTGCGTTGAATAGTTCCTGATTATCGCCTTGGTGATCTCGAGATAGGGTGCGATTACGGGGATGATCTTGCTTTTGGATTGCGCGCCGACCGCATCGAGAAGGCTTATGTCCGTGGGGTCCGATATCGCGATAGTGAGTTCGTCGCCGATCTTAAAAAGAGGAATGATATTGAATTTCCGAACGATCTTTTCCGGGACCAGGTCGATCACTTCCGGTTTTATTTTCATGCCTTCAAGCCGCATGACGGGAAGATTGAACTGTATCCCGAGGGCCGTCGCTATATCGGATTCCGTTACATATCCAAGATCTATCAGATAACTCCCTATCTTTTTTGAGTCCGCGCCTTTTTTCTGCTGCTCTTTGAGAGCATTTTCAAGCTGCTCCCTGGTTATAACGCCCTTTTCGAAGAGAATATCGCCAATTTTCAGATTAAACGCTCGTGTCACCATATTTATTCTTCATTCCTTGAATTGAACATTTCGTTGACCGCATCCTGGGACACCTGTTCTTCATCCGCGCCGCTTTTTTTCTTTGTCTTACCGCTCTTCACATCGGATCGGGAATCGGTAAGTTCTCTTAGATCTGCAGCGGAATATTTTTCGGTTGCCAGCTCCACGCGCGGTTCTTCGCCGGCTGCGTTTGTCTGCGCAGCAAACGACACGCCGCAGCCTCCGCAGTATTTGTCGGAAACCAGGTTATTGAAACCGCATTTTTTGCAGAAGCTCACAATCAGCGAGCCGCATTCACTGCAAAAGTTCCTTCTTTCCAGGTTCACGGCCGAACATTTTCCGCAGATAATCATAATGATATAGTATAACATCATGTATAGGCTAAGTAAAGTTGAATTGTCAGTGCCGGGGGAGAATCGACTCACCATACCGGTTAGCGGAACTATATCCCCGTAACGTTGCGGCCATCCCGATAAGTACCCGGGTTTCCTTATGTTGAAGGTCGCACCGCCGCAAAAAAAATCTCCAGGCATATCCCCATTTCCCACTCCCGGATGTATAATAGTCTCAACGATATTCTGTTCTGATCCGGAACAAAGGAGGGTTCACTCATGAAACAGCTTGCAAAGTACGCGGACCACGCTTACGCATTGATGCGCATCATGGCGGGATTCATGTTCTCGTTCCACGGCGCCCAGAAGATCCTGGGTGTGCTTTCCGATTTTCAGCCGCCGGTGGGGTCACAGCTCTGGTTCGGCGGTGTCATCGAGTTGATCTGCGGCCTGCTGGTGATGGCGGGCTTCCAGGCCCGATGGGCGGCTTTCCTGGCCAGCGGCCAGATGGCTGTGGCGTATTTCCAGTTTCATTGGAAGTTCCAGCTCGGACCACAGTTTTTCCCCATCGTGAACAAAGGCGAATTGGCCGTTCTCTATTGCTTTGTTTTTCTCCTCATTGCTTGTCAAGGGGGGGGCAAATGGAGCCTGGACAAAACTGATTAAGGTGAGGAGTGCAGGGGCTGAATTAAATTAAGAAAATAACTCGCCGTTACTGCACCGGAGCAGACGCCCGCGCAGCGAAAAGAGATAGTGTAAAAGGATGTCCCATGAGGTCTGTTGTAACGATATTACTTCTTCTCACGATGGCCATCACGGTCCCCGGTTGTCACCAGGAGACCGAGCAGGACAAGGTCGGAAAGGTCATTACTGAAATCCAGAAGGCGGCTGAAGAGAAGAAAGTTAAGAATATCATCAACAACCTCTCGAAGACCTATAACGATCCGCAGGGGTTCAACTACGACACGATCAAAGGGTTTTTACTCGGCTATTTTTTCCGCTATCCGAAGATATCCGCCTATATCACCAATCTCGAGATATCTGTTCAGAACACATCCGCCAAAGCGTTATTTCAGGCTGTCCTGACCGGCAGAAGCGATACCGGGTCCTCGGTGCACCTGCTGCCGGAGTCGCTCGGCATGTATGCTTTCGTTGTAGAGATGAAGAAAGAACCGGATGGATGGAAGGTCACCTCAGCCACCTGGGAGCGAATGGGGGAAGGCGGGAACAGCGGAGGCCGATGATCCGGGTTTAAAAACTTTTGACTTTATCCGCCTCCTGTGATATAAAGACAACCACATAGAGCACGATCACATCCAGGCGAAGGGAATCCCGTTTAAATCGGGAGCGGACCCGCCGCTGTAATCCCGGCCTCGCTGAACGCGAAGCCTTTATCTCTGTCGGTTAAAGCCACTGGTCACGCACGGCGTGACTGGGAAGGCTGACAGGGGTGGGAGAGCCAGAAGACCTGTCTGGATGTCCTCGCACAGTCTTCGGCGTTAAGATAATGTGTGGGTTAATATTTTCTATTAATCCCCGGTCTTGAAAGAAGACCGGGGATTTTTTGTGTTTTGCAATAGTACAAAGGAATAGGAAAGCGGAAAGGGGTGCGATTCCCCTGCTGTCGCGCAACTGTGATGGAAACGAAAGCCGTGATTGCCACTGTCCCGCCTTTGGCGGGACGGGAAGGCCGGCGAGTAGGTTGTCCTAAGCCAGGAGACGTCTTATTCCAATCTTCGCGTACAAGGAGAAATGATCATGGCCATAATATTATTCACGGTGTTGTCATAGAAAAGTAGATGTGCGAGAAGTACCGGGTAAGGGCGAAAACAGGAATAGGTGCTTTTAAGCCGTTCATATACCTGTTCTCAAGAAACATGCGCGCCATCTATTGACGAACTGAATAATTTCAAGGGGTAAAGCTATGACAACACAAATAGAGCACGCCCGCAAAGGGTTTGTAACTTCGCAGATGAAAACTGTCGCTGCTGCGGAGGATGTATCCGCTGATTTCATCAGGGCAATGGTCTCAGAGGGGAAGATCGTCATTCCAGGGAACACCATAAGGAAGCCGAAGGCCGTTGGCATCGGCAAGGGGCTTCGCACTAAGGTGAATGCATCGATCGGCACGTCATCGGACATCATCGACTACGCGGCGGAGGTTAGAAAAGCGATAATCGCAGAGTCAGCAGGTGCGGACACGCTCATGGAGCTCTCCGTGGGCGGCGACCTGGACCGCGTACGGCACGAGGTGATAGCGGCGGTGGAACTTCCGGTCGGGAACGTCCCTCTGTACCAGGCCTTCTGCGAGGCCGGCCGGAAGTACGGAGATCCGAACAAACTCGACGAAGAAATGCTTTTTGACCTGATCGAACAGCAGTGTGCAGACGGCATCGCTTTCATGGCGGTTCACTGCGGTATCAACCTCTATACCATTGAGCGCCTGAGAAAGCAGGGATACCGCTACGGCGGCCTGGTGAGCAAGGGCGGGGTCAGCATGGTGGCATGGATGCTTGCCAATAAAAGGGAGAATCCATTGTACGAGAAATTCGATCGAGTCGTCTCTATCCTGAAAAAATACGACGTTGTCCTGTCCCTCGGCAACGGTCTCAGGGCAGGGGCGATTCATGATTCATCCGACCGGGCGCAGATCCAGGAGTTGGTCATCAACTGTGAACTGGCTGAGATCGGCAGGGAGATGGGATGCCAGATGCTTGTGGAAGGTCCGGGGCACGTTCCTTTGGACGAGATCGAGGGGAACATTCAGCTTCAAAAAAGGATGAGCAACGGCGCTCCCTATTATATGCTGGGTCCCATAACCACTGATGTTGCACCGGGGTTCGATCATATCACGGCAGCCATCGGCGCAGCGCAGTCGAGCCGATACGGCGCGGACCTGATCTGCTATATCACCCCTGCCGAGCACCTCGCTTTGCCGAATGAGGACGACGTGCGCCAGGGCGTACAGGCGGCAAAGATCGCCGCATATATCGGCGACATGAACAAATATCCCGAGAAGTGCAGGGAGCGCGACAGGGAGATGAGCAAGGCGAGAAGGGACCTCGATTGGGAAAAGCAGTTCAAGCTCGCGCTCTATCCTGAAGAGGCAAAGGCGATCCGCAAAAGCCGCATGCCCGAGCATGAGGATTCCTGCACCATGTGCGGGAGCTTCTGCGCCGCAAAAGGGGCTGCAAAGCTTTTTTCCGAAGACCTGCAATTGAGCGGAAAGGCATGATGCATTAACACAATTTTATACTCTTAAGGGAGAACAGACCATGAATTCGGTTAAAGGCGATATTAACGATATTAAGAAAAGAACAGCAGGCAAAGAAACTGCTTCCGGAGCGCAGGCGTTCAGTGACATTCGCAGCAGGATACAACCCGTGCAATCATCGCTCTACGATGTTGCGCAGAAGCGGCTGGACAGTCTGACGAAGCCGCTGGGAAGCCTCGGAAGGCTCGAGGAGTTTGCGCGCAGGATCGTGGCGATCACCGGGGACACGATGCCGATGCTGGACAAAAAGGTCATATTTACGTTCGCGGGAGACCACGGCGTCACGGCGGACGGCGTCTCAGCGTTCCCCAAGGAGGTCACGCCGCAGATGGTGTTCAACTTCTTGCGCGGCGGTGCGGGGATCAATGTGCTGGCGCGCCATGCAGGAGCTGAGGTCGTGGTGGTGGACATCGGTGTGGATCACGACTTCGGTGATACGCCCGGGCTGATGTCGCGGAAGGTCGTGCACGGCACGAAGAACATGCGCATTGGTCCCGCCATGACGCGGGCCGAGGCGGAGCAGTGCCTCCAGGTCGGGATCGACCTCGCGCGGGAATACGCGAAGAAGGGCTACCGCATTTTCGGCACTGGTGACATGGGGATCGGCAACACCACGCCGTCAAGCGCCATTGCGTCGGTGTTGACCAGCACGCCGGTGAAGAACGTGACGGGCAGGGGCACGGGGATCGACGATGCAGGTCTCCAGCGAAAGATAGCGGTCATCGAGGAGAGCATTGCGCTGAACCGGCCCGATTCGAAAGACCCCATCGACGTGCTCGCCAAGGTGGGCGGCGCGGAGATCGGCGGCATTGCGGGGCTCATCCTGGGCGCGGCGGCGGAGCGGATCCCCGTCATTATCGACGGGTTCATTTCCACGGCCGGGGCGATGATCGCTTATGAGATCGAACCGGCGACGGTGGATTATATGTTCTCGGCACATTTCTCGGTCGAGCAGGGGCAACGTGCCATGCTCGGGAAGATGGGTCTGGTGCCGATCCTCGATTTCTCGCTCCGGCTGGGCGAGGGTACGGGCGCGGCGCTGGCAATGCAGATGATCGAGGCGGGCGTCAAGATCTATCGCGAAATGGCCACCTTCGGCGAGGCAGGGGTATCGGAGAAGGAAGCAGGATCGTAATGCAACGGTAAAGATAAGGGCGGGAAGAAGCTTTTCGCGCAAAGTCGCCAGGTCGTAAAGAAAGAGTGTTCTCTGAAAAGGGGTCCGGTTTTCCTTTGCGCGCTTTGCGGCTTTGCGTGAGCCGATCTTGAAAGCTGAAAATAGAAAAGGAGAAGTTGTGGCAAAAGCCCTCATGATTCAGGGCACGGGGTCCGGCGCGGGCAAGAGCCTGGTCGCAGCCGCGTTCTGCAGGATCTTCAGTGATATGGGGATCAAGGTCGCGCCGTTCAAGGCGCAGAACATGGCGCTGAACTCCTCCATCACCGCTGAGGGCGGAGAGATCGGGAGGGCGCAGGCGCTCCAAGCGCGGGCGGCCCGGGTCGATACTTTGAACGACATGAATCCCGTGCTGCTCAAGGTGTCCGGCAACGGCGGGTCACAGGTCATCATCCACGGCAGGGTCCACGCCGTGATGAAGGCGCGGGAGTACTATGCGTTCCGCGACCAGGCATGGAAGGCGGTGACTGCGTCCTACGCCCGGCTCGCGGAACAGCACGACCTGATCGTGCTCGAAGGCGCGGGTAGCCCGGCGGAGATCAACCTCCTGGATGTGGACATCGTGAACATGGCCATGGCAAAGCACGCAAAGGCGCCGGTGTTGCTCGTGGCGGACATTGACAAGGGCGGCGTGTTCGCGTCGCTCTACGGCACGGTCAAACTGCTCGGCCGGGACAGCAGGCATATCAAGGCCTTCATCATCAACAAGTTCCGGGGCGACAAGACTATCCTTGATCCCGGCCTCGACATGATCAGGAAGAAAGCGGGCAGGCCCGTGATCGGTGTACTGCCCTATGTCACGGACCTGGGGCTTCCGGAGGAGGATGGTTTGGCGCTTGCCCGGAGTGCCGAGTGCGGAGTGCGGAGTACGGAGGGAAAGGCCGTAAAAATCGTCATCGTGAGGCTGAAGTATATTTCGAACTTTACTGATTTTGATCCGCTTGCGCTCGAACCGGATACGGAGGTGGTGTATTCGGACAGTTCTTCGGAGATCGAGAGCGCGGACCTGGTCATCCTGCCGGGATCGAAGAACACGGTCATTGATCTGCTCCTCCTGAAGGAGAAGGGGCTTGTTGAATCCATCCGGAGGGCCTATGACCGGGGAACGGAAGTCATCGGCATCTGCGGCGGTTATCAGATGCTCGGTAGACGGATCGATGATCCTTCTGAAGCCGAGAGCAATCACCGGAGCATCGAGGGCATCGGCTTGTTGAACATCGAGACGACCTTCGGAAAAGATAAAGTGACCAGCCGCGCGGAAGCGGAAATCGTGGGAAGTACGGAGTTCGGAGTGCGGAGTGCGGAGTGGAACGACAAGGAAATTCTTAAGGGGTACGAGATCCACATGGGTGCAAGCAGCGGCGACATCGGTCTGTTCAAAGTAAGAAGAACAGATGTTGATTCCGCACTCGGCACTCCGAACTCCGAATTCGTCCTCGACGGTTCGATGAACAAAAACTGCTGGGGCACCTATCTCCATGGGATTTTCGACAACGATCTGTTCCGGCGGGACATCATCGATCACATCAGAAAAAAGAAGGGGTTGCCGCCCGGTGAGAGCGGCGTACAGTTCCAACAGTATCAGGAGAAGGCCCTGGACCGGCTGGCCGCGATCGTGCGGGAACATGTGGACATGGAATTTGTCCGGGGGATGCTGAAACTATGATCAGCGCGACAGTCCTGCTGCTGGCGTTCGGGCTTGATCTTCTGATCGGAGATCCCCGCTGGCTGCCCCATCCGGTCAGGTTCATCGGCAGCGCCATCAGCACGATGGAGAGACTCCTCCGGCGCTCAGTCTCCTCTCCCTCGGCTGAGCGGGCAGCCGGCATCGTGCTGGTTCTGGCGATCGTGGCGCCGGTCTATTTTCTTACCGACGTCGTTGTGCTGATGCTGAACCGTTTTTCGGATCAGGTGTCCATCCTTGCCGGGACCGCGGCGCTGGTCGTGCTCACGGCAACGACGATTGCCACTCAGGACCTCCTTCGGTCGGCCGGACTCGTGATCTCGTCGATCAGGGAGGGAAGTCTGGAGGCGGCGCGGAAGCACGTGAGCATGATCGTGGGACGCGACACCGGCGGGCTTTCGGAGCAGGGCGTGCTGAGGGCAACGATCGAGACGCTGGCGGAGAATCTTTCGGACGGGATCGTCGCGCCGCTTTTCTACCTTGCGCTCGGCGGGCTTCCTCTTGCCATGGCTTACAAGGCGATCAACACGCTCGACTCCATGGTGGGGTACAAGAACGACCAATATCGCTATTTCGGCTGGGCTGCGGCCAGGGTCGATGATGCCGCGAACTACCTGCCTGCGCGGATCACGGGCCTGATCATCGCGGTGGCCGCATTCCTGAGCGCGTGCGTGAAGAATACGGTGAACGGCGTCGCGGCTTGGCGCAGGTCGCTTGCGATCATGGCCCGCGACGGCGGGAAGCACTCCAGCCCGAACAGCGGCGTACCCGAAGCGTCCATGGCCGGAGCGCTCGGCGTGACGCTCGGAGGTCCCAACTGGTACAACGGGGTATTGAGCGACAAACCGGTAATTGGCGATCCCGGTCGGGAAGATTATCTTTTGGCGTCGGACGAGGCCATGACGCTGGTGAAGGTCTCCGCAATAATCGCGGCTGCCCTGGCCGGGGCAACGATTGCAGCGCGGGGAATGTCATGACGGGACATGGCGGCAATGTTTTCCAGGCATCGTTAGAGACCGGTATCCCGGTGAGCGAGCTGCTGGACTTCAGCGCGTCGATCAATCCCCTCGGCGTACCGGATTCCGTTGCCGCGGTGATCCGGGAGAACATCGGGTTGCTGGTCCATTATCCGGACCCCTTTGCCGACGGCATCAGCCGGGACCTGTCGCAGCACCTGGGGGTGCCTGCGCGAAGCCTTGTCTGCGGCAACGGCAGCACGGAACTGATCTATCTCCTCGTTCGGGCTCTTCGGCCGGGGCGCGTAATGATCCCCGCGCCCACCTTCTCGGAATATGAGCGTGCCTGTGTCCTGAACGAGGGCGCGTCCTGCACCCGCTACGACTTGTCTTCGCAGGACGGCTTCGCGATCGATCTCGGACAGTTCATCGCGGCCATGGCGGGATGCAATATGGCATTCCTGTGCAACCCGAACAATCCCACCGGCAGGCTGGTGGAGCGGGAGGCTGTGCTCGACCTCGTCCGGGCGGCGAAGCGCGCGGACTGTCTCCTCGTGTTGGACGAGGCGTTCATTGATTTCATGCCGGACCAGTCGCTGGTGAAAGACGTGGAGGGAAATTCCCACCTGATCGTGCTGCGGTCGCTCACCAAGTTCTATGCACTCTCAGGCCTCCGGATAGGTTACGGCATTTTCCCGGACCAGATCATTCAGCGGATCAGGGGTCACAAGGAGCCATGGACCGTAAACACGCTGGCTCAATTGGCCGCTGCGACGGCGATCAGGGACCGGGCATACCAGGAGCAGACGACGACGGTGATCTCCGCGGAGAAGAAATACTTCGAACAGAGCTTCCGGGACCTCGGCATTGAGTTCTTCCCCGCGTCAGCGAACTACTATCTGCTCAGGATCTCCCGAGGGAAAGAGGTGGCATCGGCGCTCAGGAAGAAGGGGATCCTGGTGAGGGACTGCTCGAACTTCGCCGGCCTCGACGGGTCCTATGTGCGCGTTGCTGTTCGGTCGCGGAAGGAGAACAGCCGGCTGTTGCAGGAACTGGGGGAGCTATGCGCGGGATAGTCATCGCGGGGACACACAGCGGGTGCGGCAAGACGACCGTGACGCTCGGCATCATGGCGGCCCTGCGGAAACGCAGGCTCGCGGTCCAGCCTTTTAAAGCCGGACCGGACTTCATTGATGCGGGCCTGCATCGGCTTGTCGCGGACAGACCGTCCCGAAATCTGGACCTGTGGATGTGCGGCCAGGACTATGTGACCCGGTGCTTCAGGAAGCATGCCGCGGATGCTGACATCGCGGTGATCGAAGGCGTCATGGGGATGCACGACGGTGACCGCAGCACGGCGTCGTTGGCAATGCTTCTGCAGGTGCCTGTTGTGCTTGTTGTTGATGCTTACGGCATGGCCGAGAGCGCAGGGGCGGTTGTGCGCGGCTTCGCCGAGTTCAGGGAAAATCCCCCCAACCCCCCTTTGGCAAAGGGGGGCGAAGGGGGATTGCATTACTCCGCACTCCGCACTCCGAACTCCACACTTTCTATCGCCGGCGTCATATTCAATCGCGTTGCTTCGGAGAGCCATTTTGCACGCCTGAGAGACAGCGTTCGTAATGTGCCTGTTCTAGGGTATCTCCCGCGCGAGATGGATTTTGAGATCCCGCACCGGCATCTCGGGTTGACAACGGCCGAGGAGAACCCTCTTGCCGACAGGGATCTCGACAAGCTTGCGGAAACAGTCCTTACGCATGTCGATGTTGACCAGCTTCTCCAGAATGCCCGGATTGAAGATGCGGATACGGATCTTGAAAGAACGGATAGCGATCATCCTTCTGCGAAGAGAGGTAAGCGCTTCACGCTTGCCGTAGCCTTTGACAAAGCATTCAGTTTCTACTATGAAGACAACCTGGATCTGCTTCGCGATGCAGGCGCCGAGATCATCCGGTTCAGTCCTCTTGCTGACATGGCCATCCCCGGCGCTGCCGACGGAGTGTATATCGGCGGCGGGTATCCCGAGCTTCATGCCGCTGCTCTGTCCGGCAATATTTCCATGTGTGAGTCCGTGCGCGCATGGGTCGATGCCGGTAAACCGCTGTATGCGGAATGCGGCGGCTTGATGTATCTTTCGCAGGGCATTCGTGACTTTGACAATGCGTTCTTTGCCATGGCAGGCGTGTTCCCCTTCGAGACGCGGATGATGAAGAAACCGCGCCTGGGCTACCGGGAAATCGTCTTGAACGAAGACTGCATTCTGGGAAGCAAGGGGGAGAAGTACCGGGGTCACGAATTCCATTATTCGGAGATCGTCGGCGATGCCTCCGGGAGCGTCTATGCAATGAGCGACAGCCGGAACAAGGTCTTCCCCACTGAAGGGTTCAGAAGGAACAATACACTGGCAAGCTATGTTCATATCCACTTCGGCAGCAACCAACGCAGGGCGGATCAATTTGCGGGTTTCATCAAAGGAGAACAAACAGCATGAAGGAAAGCATTCTGCTGCTCGGGCATGGGAGTCCGAAAAAGGACGCAAATAAACTTGACCAGATGGCTGCGATGCTGCACACGATGCTGCATGCGGGGTGCGCAGAGAATTGCGTCAAGGTAGCATACCTGCAGTTCGCGGAACCCGGCATCATGGACACCATCAAGGACAGCGTCTCAAGGGGCGCGAAAAAGGTCATTCTGCACCCGTTCTTCCTGAGCGCGGGTCTGCATGTGACCAAGGACATCCCTGAGATGATCGATGAGGCGCGGGGGCTGTATCCCGAAGTGACCTTCATCTATACCGAGCCGCTCGGCATCCACGAAAAATTGGCCCACATCGTGATGGAGCGGATCAGCGCCGCGGAGGTCCTGGCGCCCGCTGCTATTGAAAAGAGGAGCTTCGATATCCTTTCAGCGGAGGCCGACCTGAGCAGCATCCCCGCTGATCGTCTGCCTATCGTGCAGCGCGTCATCCATGCAACGGCGGATTTCGATTTCAAAGACACGCTGATGTTCCACCCGGACGCGGTCGCAGCGGGGCTTGCCGCGATCAAGGCGGGAAGGGACATTCTGACGGACGTTGAAATGGTGCGGACCGGCATCAACAAAAAGCACCTGGGCCGCTGGGGCGGAAAGGTCATCTGCAGTATTCAAAATACCGGGGCCCAGGGGGGCGGGGAACAGACGTCAGGAGTCAGGAGTAAAGAGTTCGGAGTGCGGAGTGCGGAGTTCGGAGTAAAGACAAAGGCGGAAATAGGAATAGAGACCGCGTTACGGGAAAATCATAATATCGGCATCATCGCCATCGGGAACGCGCCCACGGCGCTTATCAAGACCATAGATCTTCTGGCAAACTCCGAACTCCGAACTCCGAACTCCGAACTGCTTCTCATCGGCGTTCCCGTTGGGTTTGTGAAGGCTGTTGAATCAAAGGCGCTGCTGGCAAGCCAGTCATTTCCCTTTATCACGGCATTGGGAAGAAAGGGCGGCACGCCCGTGGCCGTGGCGATCGTGAATGCATTGTTAAAAATGGCGGAAGGGGGTGATACATAAGATAGCCGGATTGAACCAATCATAATGTGAAGTGTAAAAATCAGGGAATGATGAAGCGGAAAGGGGTGAAAAGCCCCTGCTGTCACGCAGCCGTAAAGGGAACGAAAACCCGGCAATAAAGCCACTGTCATGGGGCCACCATGATGGGAAGGCGGGTGAGTAGGCAGCCCTGAGCCGGAAGACCTCTCATTCCCACAACCTCTATGGAAGGAGAATGACATATGTCCGGAAGTGTCAGCACGATGGTCTTGGTATTGTTGTGGCCATGCATGGTTTTTGCGTCTCATCCGCTCATTACGGACGACGCAGGCACGCAGGGCAAAGGAAAGCTTCAACTCGAAGTCAATGGCGAGTATGCCCATGAAGATGAAGACGGTGTAACAGAGGATGCCATTGAAATAGCGACAATGTTGTCCTTTGGAATAGGAGACAACGTGGACGTTGTTCTTGGCATTCCCTGCCGGTATATAAGGGTAAAGGCTCCGGGAACCGCGACCGGAGAGAAGGGGCTCTCGGACACTTCCCTTGAACTAAAGTGGCGATTCTACGAAAAAGACGGTCTGAGTTTTGCCTTGAAACCCGGCCTCACCCTGCCGACGGGCGATGAGGCAAAGGGCCTGGGCGCCGGGAAGGCGACGTACGGCCTGTTTTTCATCACCACAAAGGAGCTCGAACCCTGGGTATTCCACCTCAATCTCGGATACGGAAGAAATGAAAACAAGGTTGATGAACGAGAGGAGGTCTGGCATGCATCCCTGGCATCGGAGAGAGAGCTTGTTAAAGACCTTAAAGCAGTTGCCAATATCGGCATAGAGAGAAATTCCGACAGGACTTCAAGCACCCATCCCGCGTTTATCCTGGGCGGCTTAATCTATTCCCTGTCTGAGGGTCTCGATGTGGATTTCGGCGTCAAAGGGGGGCTTAACAAGCCTGAGACGGATTATTCGATCCTTGCGGGAGCAGCGCTGAGATTTTGAGGAGGGGAAAATGAGAATTCAAAATTCAAAATTCAAAATTCAAAAGTATAGATTTATTCTTTTTCTATTTACCGTATACTGTCTCCTGGTTACTGTTCAGGACGCGCATGCCATGCACATTTCCGAAGGCATCCTCCCCTTTAACTGGGCGGCCTTCTGGTTTGTCGTTGCCGTGCCGTTTGCCGGATATGGGTTATACAGGCTGAGGAAGATGTCAGAGGCGGATCTGTCATTCAAGCCCCTCGTCGGCCTCATGGCGGCGGTGGTGTTCATCATCTCGTGCATGCCCGTGCCGGTGCCTACGGCGGGCACCTGTTCGCATCCGGCAGGAACGGGCATTTCGGGGATACTGCTCGGCCCCGGCGTCAGCACGCTCGTTGCGGCTGCGGCGCTTCTGATCCAGGCGCTTTTTCTGGCGCACGGGGGCCTGAGCACGCTCGGCGCGAACGTCGTTTCCATGGGAGTCATGGGATCATTTGCCGGCTATCTGACGTTCCGCACACTGCGCTCGGTAAAGATCAATATGGCGGTTGCGGGCTTCATGGCTGGGCTGTTCGCCGACTGGGCAACGTATCTCACTACCTCGGTCGAGCTTGCCTCGGGCATACGGGGGGACTCGCCATTCCTGCCGCTTTTCTGGAAGATCCTCATCGCCTTCATTCCCACACAACTTCCCTTGGGGATCCTTGAAGGGGCAATGACGGCGGGAATGGTCGTTCTTCTCTATAAGAAGAGGCCTGATTTGCTTGTAAAGATGAGGGTCATCAAGGCAGAGGAGGTGGGGGCATGAAATGCGGAAGGCGGATTGCGGATTGCGGAGTTAAAATCAGGCAGTTGTTATGCCCGGCTATTATTGTGTTGATGAGTATCGTCTGTTACGTATCTCCCGTAAGCGCAGCGGAAAAATGGCCGGGTGTCGACGAATCGGTCGTCGAAAAATACGCCAAAGAACACGGCAGGGAGGCGCACGAGCCGTTGATCAATACGGACCAGGGCGATCTCCTGCTGTTCGTATTTCTCCTTGCGGGAACGGTAGGGGGATTCGTTGCGGGATACTCCTGGCGGATACTGATGAATGAAAAAGCGCCGGCAACCACAAGAGAAAAAAAATAACAGCCTGACGATCCGGTAGATGCACGGCCTGCTTTTCCCGGCAGCTCGCGCATCCACCACCTTGCAAGGAAAACTGAATGCACATTTTATCTGAATATGTTAAGCACGAGCATTTGCTCACAAAAGTTGATGCGAGAGTAAAGCTCCTTGCAGCCCTGGCCGTTCTTATGATGGTATTGAGCTATACGGGGTTCGCCTTTCCGATGCTGATAACGCTCTTTTGTCTTTTCCTCTGCATCAGGATGCGGATACCATTCCGCGCGCTTGTTCTGAGATTTTCCGAGCCCCTGTTCATTGCCGCCATCGTGCTTTTATTGAAACTCTTCTTTTCCGGACAGGATGCGCTCTTTTCCCTGAACATCTTCGGCGCTGAGGTCGTGGGTCACCGGGATGGTCTTCGTGAAGGACTGCTCATCGGGACCAGGATCATCGGCGCTGTATCCATCGTTGCCGTACTGGGATTCTCAACTCCCTTTACTGAATTTATGGCGGGCCTTTCATGGTTCAGGGTCCCGAAGGGATTTATCGAGATATTGATGTTCGCCTATCGCTATATCTTTGTTCTTTTTGAGGATGCGCAGGTCATCTATCAGGCGCAGAAAAACCGGCTGGGCTATTCAAACGTCAGGCGGGGCTTGAACTCGTTCGGTACGCTGGCAGGGTCCCTGACGATCAGGGCCTTTGACAACAGCCAGAACACCACCGTTGCCATGGTCCAGCGGGGGTATGACGGCGCCATGCCGATGCGCATGCACAAGTCGTTTAAATCATCGGAGCTCTTCGCTTCAGCGCTCTTGCTCCTGGCCATGGGTGTGTTATGGAAAATATGACAAGGGGTCAGGGGTCAGGGGTCAGGGGTCAGAAGAGCGCGGATGTTCGCTTGTCGGTTGCCATCGATATCTTTGCTTACGCCGACGGGACACAGGCGCTTGGCGGCATTGCGCTCGAGGTGCGGAAAGGGGAGTTCGTCGGCATCCTGGGATCGAACGGTTCCGGGAAGACGACCCTCCTCAAGGTCATGGACGGACTGATGAAAGAGTACAAAGGCATGGTCCTTCTTGATGGGGCGGACGTGCGAAAACTCTCGCCAAAGCAGATCTATCAAAAGGTCGGCCTCGTGTTCCAGAACCCTGACGACCAGCTCTTTGCTCCAACGGTATTTGAAGATGTTGCCTTCGGCCCTCTGAACATGGGCTTTGAAAAGGATGAGGTTGCCCGCCGTGTGGCCGGTGCGCTCCATGCCGTGGACATGGACGCTTTCGCGAAAAAGTCGATCCATCACCTGAGCTTCGGCCAGAAGAAACGCATCTGCATCGCCGGGCTCCTGGCCATGGGGCATGAGATACTGCTGCTCGACGAGCCGACCGCGGGCCTGGACCCCATGGGCGAGTACAAAATGATGGACCTGCTGACAAAACTGAACAAAGAGCAGGGGGTGACCGTGGTCATGGCGACCCACAGTGTTGACCTCGTTCCGCTCTTCCTCGACCGTCTTTACATCCTGAGCAAGGGGAGGATCGTGCGCAGCGGTTCGCCTGCTGAAGTATTCACAGCACCTGAAGAGATGGCGCAGGTGAAACTCAGGTTGCCTCAGATAGCCGAGCTGATCTACCGGCTCAAGAACGAAGACGGGGTTCCTTTTGAGAAGATCCCGCTCACCGTCGGGGAGGCGAGAAGAGAAATATTGAAAACTCTCACGTCGTGAATGAAAGGAGGTGAAATAATTTGAAAAATACCAAAAACAGCGCTGAAAAGAAGACAAAGGCCGACGTCATATCGTACCACCTCAAATGCGTAAAGACAGCCAACGGTTTGACCCATTTCGTGATGTATGGGGATGTCCCGAACAAGAAGATGCCGTTATAAAATAAGGCTGCCTTAAGGGCAAAACAGCCTGGCAACGCCAGGCTGTTTTGCCTATTTTGAAAATATTAAAAAGGAGCAAGGATATGAAGGGAATTCAAAGAGGTCTTTCTTTTTCTGATATTAACACTGACTGGAAGTTGGCGCTCGATGCCGACAACGTATTCTGGGGACTTGTGCCGAAAAAAGATAATGGGGATTTCCTGATGCCGGAAGACCTGATAACACTGTACAAAGAGAAAAGAAGCTATCTGGATAAAGAGCTTCATGATTTCAGATTTAATGCGGACTTAAATTGCATATATATAGATCCTACCGACAGATGTAATGCCAACTGCACCTACTGTTACATCCCCGCCGCGATAAGAAAACAGGGCGGCCAGATGACAGGGAAGGAACTCAATACCGTATTGGAAAAGATTGCGGTATATTTCAAGGAATCACGAAAAAAACCTGTAATCGTCTTTCATGCCGCTGAACCGCTGTTGGTGAAGGATATACTGTTTGACTCCATAAAAAAATTCAGCGGTAAATTCGTTTTCGGAATTCAGACAAATGCGCTCCTTCTCGAAAAAGGGGACGTGGAGTTTATGAAAAACTACAGGGTAGGCGTTGGTATATCACTTGACGCACCTGATGCTCATACAAACAATCTTTCAAGGGTAACGGCAAAAGGCGGAGGCAATTTTGAGAAAGCTGTCCAGGCGTTAGACTGGTTTAAAGGTTATGAAGGGTTGAATGTAATATCGACTGTCACTAAATACAATGTCAGTAAACTCTCAGAGCAGGTAAAATTTCTTCATAAGAAAAAAATCTCCTGCGTACTTTTAAACCCTGTAAGGGTGACGCAAAAACAGGCATTGAAACAAAAGCCCGATGAAATGGAGTTTGCGGAAGAATTAATAAGGGCTGTTGAGACGGCGATTGATCTGACAAAAAGATCAGGCAGACAGATCGTTGTGGGCAATTTTGCCAATGTCATTCTATCGATAATATCGCCTGCCGCCAGGCGCATGATGTGTGACATCTCTCCTTGCGGCGGAGGCAGAACATTTCTTACAATCACCGCAAACGGCGACATGGTTCCTTGCGGCGAGTTTATCAGCTTCAAAAAATTCTCAGGTGGAAACATTTTCAAGACATCGATTGAAAAGGCGATGAATTCAAAGCCCTTCAAGGAAATCCGCACGAGGACCGTAGAGAAGATCGTCGAATGCAGCACATGCGACTTCAGACACCTATGCGGTTCGCCTTGCCCTGCCGAGATGTACGCCCGGGGTGATATGTACCGGAAGGCGGAGTTTTGCGAGTTTTACAAAGAGATAATAAAATATGCCTTTAAATTAATATCAGAAGATAAAGTCCCGTATCTCCTGAGGGAAGGCTCTCTGCAACAGATGCAATATGAGTACCACTATGCGTAGAGGGTATGTCCAGGTCTACACCGGCAGCGGCAAGGGCAAGACCACGGCGGCATTGGGGCTCGCCGTCAGGGCCGCCGGAGCAGGGCTTAAGGTATTCATTGCTCAGTTCATTAAACAAAAGAAGTGCAGCGAACATGCCTTGCTCGAAGAGCTTAGTGACCGGATAACGGTTAAGCAGTACGGCAAAGGCCTCATCATGAAACGAAAACCGTCTCCTGCTGATATCAAGGCTGCTCAGACGGGATACGAGGAAGTCAAAAACATTCTTCTTTCGAAAGAATACGACGTGGTGATTCTCGACGAGGCGAACGTGGCTGCCCATTACGGGTTGATCACGGTGCGGGACCTGCTCGACCTGATCGAGGGAAAGCCCAAGGGCGTCGAGCTGGTGATCACCGGGCGCTATGCGGACCAGAAGGTCATGGATTCGGCGGACCTGGTGACGGAGATGCGGGAGATCAAACATTACAGCAAACAGGGAGTGCAGGCGCGGCGTGGAATCGAAAAGTAAAAAACTCCGGTCCGGATTTACTACCGGCGCGTGCGCGGCGGCAGCGGCAAAAGCGGCGGCGATGATGCTGTTGCGGAATTACCCCTCCCCCCAGCCCTCTCCCGCAAGGTGCGAGGGAGTTTTTCATCCTCTCCCCAGCGAGGGAGAGGAACGAGGTGAGGGGGTGGTCTTCTTTCAAAGTGTAGAAATCCCATTTCCGGACGGCAGCAGGGTGCGGTTTAACGTTCATCACTCCGAACTCCGAACTCACGACTCCAAACTGGTTGCAACCGCTTCCGTGATCAAGGACGCGGGCGATGACCCGGACATCACGAACGGCGCGGAGATCGTGGCATCAGTGCGGAGTTCGGAGTGTGGAGTGCGGAGTGAAGATTCCAAAATCATAATAAAAGGCGGCAAAGGTGTTGGGACCGTGACCAAGCCGGGCCTCGCGATTCCTATTGGCGAGCCAGCGATCAACCCGGTGCCCAGGAAAATGATCCGGGAGGCTGTGATGGAGGCGGTGGAGGAGTGCGGAGTGAAGAAGCCGCACGTGATCGTGACCATTTCGGTTCCGCAGGGGGAGAAACTTGCGAAAAAGACCCTGAATCATCGGCTTGGCATAGTTGGCGGCATATCGATCCTCGGCACCACCGGCATCGTGAGGCCCCTTTCCGAGGCGGCCTGGACAGCGACCATTACCGCGTCCTTTGATGTGGCCAAGGCGCTCGGTCTGACCGAGGTCGTGCTATCCACCGGCAGGACGTCGGAGAAAGCCCATCAGCGGAAGTACGGCCTGCCCGTGGAGGCCTATGCCATGATGGGCGATTACACGGAATTTTCGCTGCGCGATGCGGCGAAACACGGATTCAGCAAAGTACACCTCTGCGCCCAGTGGGCCAAAATGATCAAGATCGCCATGGCCACGCCGCAGACCCATGTGCGCCACGGGGCGCTGGAGGCGGAAGCAGCGAGGGATTTTTTGATCAGACTCGGCATAGGTCTGCCAAAAGACGCATCGTACAATACGTCGAGGGAGATATTTGAATTCATTACCAATGACACCCTCTCCTTCAACCCATCCCCACCCAACCTCCCCTTGAAGGGGAGGCTTATTGATCCGAACTCCGCGCTTTACGCGGTCTGTGCCGCGGCGCGGAGCTACTGCGTGAAGGAGACGGGCGGCGTGCCCGTTTCGATCCATCTCGTGTCCTATGAAGGAGAGCTCGTTGCGGAAAGCGAATAAGCTGCATCTCATCGGGATCGGATACCGGCCGCTCGGGAAACAGGCGCGGGAGCTCGTCAGTAAGGCGGACGTGCTCCTCGCTTCGTCGCGGCTGCTTGAGGTCTTCAAGCGGTATGAGGAATACGATACGGTCAAGGAACGCATCACGGTCATAAGCAAAGTGCCCGAGACGATCTCGTTTATCCGGGATTGGTTTTCTCGATCCGCAATCCGCAATCCGCAATCCGCAATGCCGTCTATCGTTCTTCTCGCCTCGGGCGATCCCTTTTTCTTCGGCATCGGCAGGAGGATGGTTGAGGAGTTCGGAAAGGAGCGGCTCGAGGTCATTCCCGACCTGTCGAGCATGCAGGTGGCCTTTGCGCGGATCAATGAGCCTTGGGACGACGCGTTCTGCATCAGCGTTCACGGTGGGCCTGATATCGCGAAGCGGCGTGGATTGCCGTACGAGGTCAAAGATATTCCCTGGCTCTGTGAGAAACATGC
>JALNZF010000025.1 GCA_023229435.1 Nitrospirota bacterium | reverse complement strand
ATCCCAGTCGTATGACATCCAGTCCCAAAGCTGATAAGGTTCGCCTCCGCCGCAGGCCCCTGCCCACATGTCTGACGGTCCAAACACGCCTGATCGCCATACATTCACCGCATCCATGTTATTGTTGCCATTCCAGTCAAAGAGCAGGTGGACGCCAAGTTCTGACGCACCCACCGTAAAAGTGACCGGAGTGCCTTCTCCACAGCCGGGGCCGCCTGCCGGACAGTCTGCGTAGACCGTATAGGTGCCGGGTGCATAGATGGCCATATCATGCACCGACCATGGATCACCAAAAAGATCACAGGAAGATGAAAGTGTTGCATTGGAAACCTGGCCGGACACGGCAACAGATGTCTTCATGGTCCTGTCCCAGGTGAAGGTAACGTCATTGGCGCCTCCAAACGTGACGCCGGATGCATCAAGCATGGTGAGGTTGTTATTGAAAGTCTCCAAGACTCCCATTACATTGAAGTTGACGATAAGACCTTGAAACGATCCATCTAACATGGGAGCTCCGTTGATGCCGTCACCATCCCAGTCTTTTGACATAAAGTCCCAAACCTTCACCGCTGAATTAGCTCCGCAATCCCCCGTCCACATGGATGACGGTCCAAATACAGCGTTCGTCGTCCATATATCCACGACATCGTGGTTATTTTGACTATTCAAGTCAAAGAGCATGTGGCCGCCGATCTCTCCCTCACCAACGGTAAAGGTGATCGGAATGCCTGATCCACAGCCGGGACTTCCTGGCTCACAATCTGTGTAGGCCGTATAGGTGCCAGGTCCATAAATGGCCACATCATGCGCCGACCACGTTGCATCAAACCAGACATGACATGGCGAGGAGAGTGTCGCATTAGAAACCTGGCCGGATACATCAACCGTGCTTTTCAGCGTGCCGTCCCAGGTGAACGTAATGTCATTGCTGCCGCCAATAACGATGCCGTCAGGCTGGAGCAGGGTCAAGTTGTTGCCTTCCGTATATATACATCTTGGTATTGGATCATAAACGCACCCGCTTGCCGGATTGCAGGAATCAGTTGTGCACAGGTTGCCGTCGTCGCAGTTCATCGTCGTTACCATGCAAACCTTGTTTTTACACACATCGCCTGTGGTGCAGACGTTGTTATCGTTGCAAGGCAGGGTATTGGCGCCGTGTACGCAGCAACCGGGAAGAACCGGGACACTTGAATCGGTTGTGCAGATATTCCCGTCATCGCAGTTCATGGTCGCCCCGGGCTTGCAGACGCCGTTCAAACACACATCGCCCACGGTGCAGGTGTTGTTATCACTGCACGACAGCGTGTTGTTCGTAAAGACGCACCCGGTCGCCGTGTTGCAAGTATCGGTGGTGCAGACATTGTTGTCGTTGCACGTCCTGGCCGTACTGACGCACACCTGATTGACGCACTGATCCACGGTACAGGCATTGCCGTCAGTACAGGGGGAGCCATTCGGCTTTCCCGCGCAGATACAATCCGGCACCGGGGGATATACACAACTGCCCGAGGCCGGATCACAGGAGTTGGTGGTACACGAGTCATAGTCTTCGCAGGTCTTGGCAGTTCCCGCGCAGATGGAATTTGCACACTTATCGTTTGAGGTGCAGGCGTTATTGTCGTTGCAGGACTTGGTATTGGGGACGTGGATGCAGCAAGCGGCAATAACGGGAACATACTTGTCGTCGGTGCAGACATTCCCGTCGTCGCAGTTCCTGAGCACCCCGGACTTGCAGAGACCGTTCAAACAATAATCGTTATCGGTGCAGGTGTTTCTGTCACTGCACGGTCCCGTGTTGTTCGTGAACGAGCATCCATTCAACGTACTGCACGTGTCGGTGGTGCAGACGTTGTTGTCATTGCAGGTCCTGGGAGCGCCGGGCTGGCAGCTGCCGTTCAAACACGTGTCGCCCACGGTACAGGCGTTGAGATCACTACAGGAGGTCCCATTCGGCTTTCCTGTGCAATCACAGCTCGGATCCAGAGTTCGCAAACAATTGCCTGTTGTCGTATTGCAGGAATCAGTAGTGCATGAATCATTGTCGTCGCAGTTCTTTTGCGTCCCCGCGCAGACCGCGTTTTTACACTTATCGCCTATGGTGCATGCGTTGTTGTCGTCGCAGGACAAGGTATTGGGGTTGTGTACGCAGCCGCCCGGAATAATTGAAACACACGAATCGGTTGTGCAGATATTCCCGTCATCGCAGTTCTTGGGTGTGTGAACACAGACGCCGGTGACCGGATTGCAGGAATCGGTTGTGCAAACGTTGTTATCGTTGCAGCGTGTCTCCCATCCATCACAGAGATCACCCATCACATTGAAGTTTACAGCCCACGCACCCGCAAACGCGCCGTCCACCAGGGGATAACCGTTTATGCCGTCCCCATCCCAGTCGTATGACATCCAGTCCCAAAGCTGATAAGGTTCGCCTCCGCCGCAGGCCCCTGCCCACATGTCTGACGGTCCAAACACGCCTGATCGCCATACATTCACCGCATCCATGTTATTGTTGACATTCCAGTCAAAGAGCAGGTGGACGCCAAGCTCACCAGGATTGACGGTAAAGGTGACCGGATTACCTTCTCCACAGCCGGGACTGCCTGCCGGACAACCTGCGTAGACCGTGTAAGTGCCGGGAGCATAGACGGCCATATCATGTACCGACCATGGATCACCAAAGAGATCACAGGAAGAGGTAAGTGTTGCATTGGAGACCTGGCCGGATGCAGCAACCGCTGTCTTCATGGTCCTGTCCCAGGTGAAGGTAACGTCATTGGCGCCTCCAAACGTGACGCCGGATGCATCAAGCATGGTGAGGTTGTTATTGAAAGTCTCCAAGACTCCCATTACATTGAAGTTGACAACAAAACCGACAAACGGGCCATCCATCATCGGCGCTCCGTTGATGCCGTCACCATCCCAGTCTTTTGACATCCAGTCCCAAACCTTATCCGCTGCATTAGCTCCGCAATCCCCCGTCCACAGGGGTGACGGTCCAAATACGGCGTTCGGCTGCCATATGTTCACCACATCCTCCATGCTATTGTTGCCAAACCAGTCAAAGAGCAGGTGAACGCCAAGTTCTGTCGCACCAACCGTAAAGGTGATCGGCAGGCCTGTTCCACAACCGGGGCTCCCTGCCGGACAATCTGTGTAGACAGTATAGGTGCCGGGTCCATAGATGGCCACATCATGCGCCCTCAACGGTAAACCATATAACAAACAGGTTGAGGCCAATACCGCATTGGAGATCTGGCCGGATGCTGCAACCGAAGTCTTTCTGGTACCATCCCAGGTGAACGCGACGTCATTGCTGCCGCTATAACTGACGCCATCTGGACCAATCATGGTGAAGTTGTTGTTGACAGTATGTACCGGTAGGTAGGGTACATCAGCTGATGCTTGTGTCCTGATCAAACCAATACACAGAATAGATAATACAAAAACTGCAAGACACTTTCCGGTATTCATGATTTTGTTCCTCCTTTTAAGTTTAGACTTATCTGAAGAAGGGCAGCGCCTCATAGAGCAGAGCCATTGCTTTTGATTGAACACAATCACATCGTCACAACTGAACAATCATGTTGAAGTTGATGCTCATGTACGTGCAATCCAATCCTGCACACGAATACCAGGAACAGTATCACCAGAAGGTTTTGGTACTGATATCACGTTTCATGTGTATCACCTCCTTTCCGTGTGAGACGTCTCACCGTTGCAGGCCCATTCCGCAAGCCGTCGATGTCCAGCAACCTCCGTCTGTTATGTCAGGACCGTACCGTTCTGAGCTTCATCTCGCGCGATTCAACCCGGAGCAATAATCGGCTATTTTTCACCTCTGCGTTTATTATATTAATATCAGCAAAAGCTCAATAATACTTGAACGATTCGGCTGTTGTTCACCAGTTCGGAAAGAATAATGCCTAACATTTATTCAATAGACGAGAATCAAATGAAATAGGATACACCTACGTTTGTTTATCATCCGTCGCCTTCTTCGCAGTATGATACTTAAGTCAGGGCCGGCAGTTCACCGTTACCGAGGTCCGACAGCGATCATTTCCATATTCGAGTATCGAGTCTCTTGGGTATGGCCTCAATGCTCTCTTCACTTTCCACTCTCCGTTGTCATTAGGACGCTGCCCGCTTCCACGCCCATACCGCACGTCAGTGACGTCCAGTAACATCCTGCCGGTGATTGGATAGGACATTTTTCTTGTGCTGAAAATGCAAGGGGTTGATAAGCTAGTTATCCTATCTTATCGGATAGAACTATTTTTCTATCCGGACACTGCAGGAGTTTTAGAAATGTGGTGGTGTAGAGAGCAGAAAATGAATTTAATGCGGATGGCTTTTACGCTCGCCGCTGAACATTGGGAGCTATCCCATGAACTGACCTTCCCACCTATAAATGTCATAGGGGAAAATATGCCGAATGGAACAAGTGGTACCCGCTCTTTGGTGTGAATATCAAGTCCCATGACGCATTCCCTCCTTTCTGACTATTTAGACGAAAGACAGACGGGAAAAGATACACATAGTGTTATTTTTTTTCATCGGTAGGCGGGGTTTTGCGTTCGCAGCACAACTCATTCTGGTCATTGTGGTAGAAGCTGCAGTGTGTTTCGAGCTCTTTTTTGTTTTTTTCTGGCGCGATGCAACCTGATCTTGACGTTTTCGAAGCCGGGCTTACTCGTATAGTACCGGACCCCTGTACCGGGGGGTCACCTTTTTGAGACTGTAACCGGACGACCAGCGTGATAGATCGTCCCGCCTGCAGTCACGTATTCCTGGAGCACCGCCACGGCATCCTTACGGAGGATGTCGCGAAGCACTGCTATGCCTCGATCGTTGAGCGATGAAACCCAGTCATCCAACTTGGGCCCTTCATCGAAGCCGATTGCCAGGGCATCTTCGCCACGCGCCCCGCACACCAATCGTCTCACGCCGGACCACGGGATGGCGCCAAAGCACATGGCGCATGGCTCAGTCGTGGAAAAAAGATCGAAGTGCACCATTCCGCCGTCACTGAGATCGTACCTGCCGAGAACCTTTTGAGCAATGGCCAGCGCCACGATCTCGGAGTGGAAAACAGAGCATTTTGAAGTAACCACCATATTGACACCGGGAGCGATCAGGCGCCCGTCCTTGTCGAACACCGCGGCGGCAAACGGACCGCCGGTCGCTCGTTGGACATTCTGGCGTGCAAGCGCCAGAACGAACCGCATCCTGTCCTCCACACCCGGGAAGATCGCAGGGGATTCGGTCAAAAAGTCTTCCACCCATGGGGGCAGATGAATGCTGATCTCCGGCAGTTTCATTTCAGATCTCCTGGTCTGCACGGTGTCTCTCTCCGGTCGTCACACTGATTCTCAGCTGTCATCATCCATCATCCTGTGCTTCGGCCGTTCAATATCGTCGAACTGGCCGGTCTGTGCTGCCCAGAGAAAGAGGAACCAGGCTGCGAGGCCGATGAAGAACATGAGAATGATGAGCGCGGTGATGGTCCAGAGCATAATAATTTATTCCTTTGAGCCTCTTGCATAAATCACCCTTCGACAAGCTCAGGGCGAACGAATGTTGGATTGAAATCATTGCCTTTCCCCCGTTCGTGGTGAGCCTGTCGAACCACTCACCTCGGTCCTCTCCCACCAGGGGAGAGGATGTTGAGGAAGAATCCAGGCAGCAGTCCCTCCCTTGATGGGAGGGATTACGGGATGGGATCACTATCCTCTCAGCCTCAAGGAATTCATCACCACGGTCACGGAACTCATTGCCATGGCTGCCGCTGCCACAATAGGACTGAGCACGCCCGCCATGGCGAGCGGGATCGCGGCGACATTATAAAAAAATGCCCAGAACAGGTTCTGTCTGATGATCGTGAATGTTTTCCTTGAGACCTCAACAGCCCGAACAACGCTCGAAAGGTCCGATCGCATCAGGACCACATCAGCGGATTCCATGGCAATGTCCGAACCCGCTGCCATTGCCATGCCCACATCCGCGGCCGCGAGCGCAGGCGCATCATTGATACCATCGCCTACCATGGCCACGACCTTGCCTGCCGCCCGTAGTCTTGATATCTCTTCAGACTTTCCAGCGGGAAGAACGCCCGCGCGTACGGTATGGATCCCGGTCTTTTCCGCAACGGCATCCGCCGTGGTCTGATTATCCCCGGTTATCATGAGAATGTCAATCTGCATGCTTATCAATCGCTCAATGGAACCTTTCGCATCTTTTTTTGGAGTATCCATCAAGGCGATGATGCCGAGAACAGCCTTGTCCCGCGCAACCCATACAACCGTTTTCCCGCCATGTTCGAGCCGTTCAGCCGCTACCGCTGTCTCCGAATCTATCTGAACACCCTCTTGTTCAAGAAAAACATGTTTCCCAACACGTATTGATGCGCCATTGATTTTCGCAACAATACCCCGTCCCGGCAAAGCTTGAAAAGACTCGTAGTTTAACAAATCTATCCCCTGCTCTTTTGCATGACTCACGATCGCCTGTCCCACAAGATGCTCGGACCCCTGTTCTGCTGATGCGGCGAATTGCAATACCTCTTCGTAAGCGTCCCCCCTCACCTCAATCCTCTCCCCTGTAGGGAGAGGACTTTCTGCTCTCACCCTCGCCCCTGCGGGGAGAGGGCCGGGGTGAGGGGCGTTCAGTGCATTATTCTGCTCACTCCACACTTCCACAACCTTCATCTTCCCCGTCGTGATCGTGCCGGTCTTGTCCAGGACAACGGTATCCACCTTCTGCAATCGCTCAAGGATGTCCCCTCCTTTTATCAGGATGCCGCTGCGTGCCGCCCTCCCCGTACCGGCAAGGACAGCGACCGGCGTGGCAAGTCCGAGCGCGCAAGGACATGCGATAACCAGCACAGCGACGGCATGAAGTATCGGTATGGCGCCGCTTGATTGCTGCGACCAAAAAATGAACGTTGCCAGTCCCATAAGAATGACGAAGGGGATGAAATAAACCGCTATCCTGTCCGCCAGTCTCTGGATCGGCGCCGTGGATGCCTGGGCATTCTCAACAAGACTGGTGATCTGTGAAAGGGTTGAATCCTTGCCCACGCGGGTAACTTCGAGAACCAGCGTCCCGGACCCGTTCATCGAACCGCCGATGACCTCCCTGCCGGCTGATTTTTCATTCGGCCGTGACTCGCCGGTCACCAGAGACTCGTCCACCTCTGAGGTGCCGCTGAGCACAATACCATCCAGGGGTATTTTTTCTCCCGGCCGCACTTCGATCCTGTCACCCGTTCGCACCTCAATGATCGATACGAGAATGCGATCATCTCCTCTAATCATCCTCGCTTCCTGAGGCTGAAGCGACAGGAGCCGTGAAACTGCCTGCGATGCCTTGTGCTTTGCCGAATTTTCGAGGAACCTGCCGAGCAGAACGAAGGTGATGATCATGGCAGCAGTATCGAAATAGACCTCACCGCTTGAGAACAGCTGGTGTATGCTCAGAAAATAGGCGGACAGCGAACCAAGAGATATCAGGAGGTCCATGTTCAAGGTCCGGTTCCTTATCCCGCGGAACGCGCCATGAAGAAACGGCCATCCCGAGTAGAACAGGACCGGCGTGCACATGAGAAAGGCCGCGAGATCAAGCACTCTTTTGGCCGCAGGCTCGATACCCTGGAAAAAGCCGGCGTAGAGGCCGAAGCTCACGATCATGAGCTGCATGGAGAAGAACAAGGCAGTGCCTAACCGGATCAGCAGGTCGCGGTTCTGTTTTTGAATGAAGGCTTCCTGCGCCGCGGGCGTGTAGGGACGCGCGCGGTATCCGATGGACGTGATCCGTGAAATGATCCTGCCAAGCGTGGTCTGAGAACTGTCCCATTTGATGAGCGCCCGGTGCGTGGCGAAATTGACGCGTGCCGAAATAATACCCCTGGTCCGCTCGAGGATCTTCTCATTCAGCCAGATGCAGGACGAGCAGCGTATTCCCGCGATCACCAGGTCCGCTTCTTTGATCGCGCCATCGCCCCGGATATAAGGAATGAGCGATGCGAGTTCCTTGACCGGGAAGGAGGATTCCTGTTCCAATGTTTCCCGCAGGACATCAGGGATGCCGAAAGACTTCCAGTCGCGCTTTTTATAGAAGTCCTGGAGCCCCTCCTCTATTATGAGGAGATAAATTGCCCGGCAGGCATGGCAGCAGAAGATCTTATGTCCCGAGGGAACCGCTTCATACAGGGCGTCCTTTTCGGAAACCGGCAGGAGGCAATGATCGCAGATCAACAAGGTACTGTGTGAAGACAACACGTTATGTCTCTCCTCCTTTGTCCGATCGTTCGGGAGAGATGAACGTCGCTTCCCGTACCATCCTGATCTCCCGGGAAGATATATTTTCCAGTGTAAAACGCAGCCGCGTGACACGGTTGACGAGGTTCTTTCTCCGCGCAAACACGTACACCTTGATCCTCAATGAGGAATTGGGGTGGAGCAGGATGGGGTTCCGAGGAACCATTAATTCAGCATCCTTGATGCCCGAAATGCTCAGGCGGTAACCCGCGGGAACCAGGCTCCTGTTCTCCACGGTCAGGAGGTAGGCGTTCAGCATGCCGCCTTTCGTGCCTGCCTGCTGGTAGGATTGCACCTCGTCGCGGAACACCCAGAAATCGACAGGCATTCGAGCATAGATCTGATACGCGAGCATCGCGGCAATGAACGCGAAGACGAGCGAAAGCCCGATAGCGCGGGCACGCGGCCCTTTTTGAGCTCCGTCGCTGGAATCGCCCCGGGAATATTCGATGAGCGGTTCCTTCCCCTGCTCCGCAATCTGTCCTGCGCAGGCATCGATGCACTCAGCGCAGTTGATGCATTCCACCTGGAGACCATCCCGGATGTCAATGCCTGAAGGACAGGTACGCACACAGGCCTCACAACCGAGACACTCCTCTTCACGTTTCCGGTTAAAAGCGATGGTCAGCGTCCTGTCATCAAAAAATGCGCTCTGAAGCCTCGAATAGGGGCAAACCGATCTGCAGAATCTCTGGCGGATGAATGCCAGATTGAGATAGATCAGAACGGTGAACAGGGTCCATGACCAGAACACCCAGGGGCCCAGTGTTCGGTTCTTGATCTCCGCAAACATGTCATAGGGAGAAACGAAGAACCAGATCAGGTCGGCGGAAACAAGGAGTGATAGAAGCAGCATGCTGACATGCGATATCGTCGTGCGGAGGACCTGATTGCGGGTGAACCACGCCGCTCTTCGTTCAAGGGACCTCGCGAAATCAGACAGTACTGTCTGGGGGCATGCCCAGCCGCACCAGATGCGGCCGTAGAGGACCGTGAAGAGCATTACGCCGATGAAGAACAGGAGTAAGACAAGCAGGAAGAAGTATGCTTCACTGATCCAGATGACAGAACCGAAAAAGTACAGTTTGAGAGATGGAACATCGAAGCGGAGGGCGCTTTCACCGTGTATCCTGAGGAAAGGCAAACCAAGCATCAGCACAGCCTGCAGCAATGCGAAGAACCATCGGCGGGCGTGATAGGTCGCTGGTTTCATGCCGGCTTAATGGGCGTGACGAAAGTGAATATAGTGGGCCACCGCACGGATCTTATCCGGACCGAGCTGCCTTTTGAACCCCGGCATGCCGTTCGGCGTACCGTCGGCAATGACCCGGATATGATCAGCAAGTGTATTGCCAAAGAGGAACTTCGGACCCGTCAAAGCAGGGCCGATCCCTCCCTCTAATTTTTCCCCGTGGCACATGGCGCAGTCAGAGACATAGATCGCCGGCCCCTTGTCCTCCCTGGTCTCTGATATGCCGGATGCCACTTCCTTTACCTCGTGAGTAATGACGGCGGTTTTGTGGGCTTCCATGCGTTTCTCATACTGCCCTACCTGTTTCCATCCCGTGGTCAGGGGTGAGAACAGATACAGATAGACCAACCCGCACACGAGCAGAGACAAAAAAAGGACCAGCATGCCAAAGGGCATTTTTTTCCTGCCCTCTTCACGTTCCCGTATGCCATCGTATTCACCCATGGTTCAGCTCCCTGTTGATGAAAATTCTAAATCCTGGCCCGGACAAACCGGATCCCTATTTACCACGAAGACACGAAGAAATACAAAAATATCTTTGTGTCTTGATTAACAACATAATTTAAAAGATTTTCTTTGTGTCTTAGTGTCTTTGTGGTGAAATCTTCTTTCCATGTTGGGGTAGAATTTGATTACTCATCATCCAGCATCCGGTACTTCGGCGATTCTACCCGGTCTTTTCGTTTACTACGGAAGAAATAGACCATGATACCGAGCAGAACGACGACGAGAAGCATCGTAAAACCAAAGTAAAGCCAGGCCTTGAACCCCATACTATGGTTTCAACTCCTTCCCCAGTCGCACAAGATACGTTACGAGCGCATCCATCTCGGTCTTCCCTTCCAGTGCCTTCATGTCTTCGATTGCATAGGGGTAGCCGAGGGTCTTCATCTTCTTTTCCGTATAACGCGTATCGATCTTATTATCAGCAAGCCATGCGTAGGCAGGCATGTTCGACTGCGCATACATGCTCTGAGGATTTTTCATATGCAGATAGTGCCACGCGGCGGGATATTTCGTGCCTACCCGTGCAAGGTCCGGTCCTGTGCGCCTGGACCCCCACAAATGGGGCCGGTCTATGGCTGATTCTTCGAGCTTTGAATAGTTCCCGTACCGGGCCGTCTCGAATGGGAGCGGCCGCACCGTCTGCGTATGACAGTTGTTGCATCCCTCACGGATATAGATGTCGCGGCCTTCGACCTCAATTGGCTTATAGAAGATCACTTTCTCTATCGAGGGTGAAGCGCTTCCTACAAAAAGCGGAATGAACGTGGTCAAAAGCGTTCCCACAAGGATCGCAAGCGTGGCAAGAAGGATGAACACAACCGGCTTTTTATCGACATTCATGGTGAACTCCTTCGAACGCAGCGGGCATGATCGATCATTCTTGCGCCCTAATACCCTCTGCCCCTGCTCTACGCGTTCCGCGTTGCCGGGGTGTTCCTGATCGTTTTGTAAATGTTAAAAACAAACACGAGAAATCCGGCAAAAAAGATGATTCCTCCAGCTGTCCTCATGTTCCAAAAAGGATAATTGGGCGTCAAGGTCTGAATGAAATTTGGATAGAGCAAACTGCCGTCCTTGTCCATAGCCTGCCACATGGCTCCCTGCCTGATACCGGTTACCCACATGGTCACGGAGTAAATGAGCTGTCCAACCAGCACAAGCCAGAAATGGAGGTTCGCAAGTTTAACGCTGTATACTTCCGTGTTGTATACGCGGGGGATCATGTAGTAGAACCCGGCGGATATCGTCATCGTGACCCATCCCATGGTGCCCATGTGCACATGGCCCGGGACCCAGTCGGTATAGTGAACAAGCGCGCTGAAGGCACGGATCGCCTGGCTCGGTCCCTGGATGGTCTGGAGGCCGTAGAACGTTATGCCGAGCACGATGAACTTGACAAGATAGTTCGACCGCATCTGCGCCCACTGGTTGTTCATGGTCCCGTATCCATTGATCACCGAGGCCCAGGACGGCGCGATCAGAAAGATACTGAAAGCGATTGCCACGGTCTGGATCCAGTCCGGCAGAGGAGTATAGATCAGGTGGTGGGCGCCTGTCCAGAGATAGGCAAAGACCAAGGCCCAGAACCCGACGATCGAAAGCCGGTGGCTGTAGAGCGGAGCACCCGTTGTCTTGGGAAGGATGTAATAGAAGATCGCAAGCGGGATCGTCGTGAACACAAAGGCCACGGCATTATGCCCGAACCACCACTGCACGTTGGCATCATTGGCGCCGGCATACACTGAATAGGATTTGAACCACGAGACCGGTACCGCGAGGTTGTTCCCGATGTACACAATGGCCACACCAACCACCGTGGCCAGGATGTACCACAGCGAAACATACATCTGTTCTTCTTTGCGTTTCATGATGGTGCCGATAATGATGATCGAAAACATCACCCACAGGATGACGACGCCTATGTCGAGCGGCCATTCAAGCTCCGCATATTCCTTGCTTGAGTTCATGCCGGCTAAGAGTGACAGCGCCGCGAGCGCAATGGCTATGTTGAACACAACAAGCATGACCCGCGCCAGGCCGGGAAAGGCAAGGGACGTCCTGCCGAGCCGCTGAACAAGGTAGAAAAAGATGCTGAATGCCGCCGGGATGGTGAAACCATAGATGAGCGCATTGGTATGGAGCGGACGCAGCCTGCCGTACGTGAGCCAGGATGTGAAATTCAACTGCGGGTAGACAAGCTGGAGCGAAATGAGGACCCCGACGAGAAGTCCAATGATCCCCCAGAAGAGAGAGGATAATGCGAATCCCTTTACTGCGCGGTAATCATAGGTAATCTCCGCCATTAGGTTGTCCCCATACCTGGAATTATTGTTCAGGAAGGCGTATTACACTTTTTGTTTTGCCAGGTCTTCGAAATTGGTCTTTTTAAGTGTTTCGACTATTTTTGATTGAACATTGACCCACAGAAAATAGGTCGGACAGTGTTTTGAAAAATTGCATTTCTTTTTGTCGACAAGGCAAAGGTTGATGGCGATCTTGCCCTCGATCGCGTTCAGCACGTCCAGCGTCGTGATCTCCTTCGCTTGTTTGGCAAGCGAGAAACCGCCCTTCACGCCGCGGTAGGACCTGACGATCTTCGCCTTCACCAGCTTCTGGAGTATCTTCGCGAGAAAACTCCGCGGTATCTTGTATTCCTCGGAGATCTCGTTCACGAAACTTACTTTGTTGAACGGCTGACGGGCGAGATACAGCACACTTCTAATGCCGTAATCTCCTTCGCGGGTGATATGCATGTCTTCACTATATCAAACCTGCGGTCTTTGTCAAGCCCCGACATACTGCTTTTTATGGGATGATGAAACCTTACTATCTTAAGGCAGTACATCACTACTTTGTGATATAATATTGCGCACAAGAGTTAACCTGCATCTATTTCTACAGGTAATAACGATAGTATGAAAGAGATACGTCTTCCCATACCCGTCAAGCTGTTCATCGGGATGCTTTCACCTGAGCCCGCGCTGTTCGACGCATGTGCCGACATCGTGCGAAAGGAATATGGCCCTGTCGATTACCAGAGTGAGATCGTTCCGTGGACTAATTCGGATTTTTACCAGGATGAGATGGGGGCCGGGATTTTACGGAAGTTTATTTTCTTTGAGCACGTGATGGACCCCGGCGATCTGTCGGCGATAAAGATCAATACCACCAGGATCGAGAAAAACTTCGCCGTTCAGGCAGAGAACCGTGTGCGGCGCAGGATCAACCTCGACCCCGGATATGTGACCGAAGCCAAGGTCGTGCTTGCAACAACCAAAGACTACTCTCACCGCCTGTACATCGGCAAAGGCATCTATGCCGAAGTGACGCTCCGTTACGGCAATAAAGACCGGAGCTTTACCCCCTTCGATCATACCTACCTCGACTATGGTTCGGAACCCTACATAACGATGTTCAACGAGGCGCGGGAGCTTTTGCGATCCGCACTGCAACGACCGGCGCGGAAATAATTTTGCAAAGAGTGGTGAAGGGCAATCAGGAATGCGGAGCAACAGCATGCGTTGGATTGATAGATTTATTTCATCGCCGCTTTGATCGCGTACTTGACATCCGGATCGATCGAAGTGAACCTGACCCCGTAAAGAAAAACACCAGGCTCGTCCTCCACCTGAATGACCCTTATGATCTCACCATATCCGCTGACGTGTGCGCCATTGGGAAGGTAGAACGAAAAGAAAATTCCGTCGTCTCTTGAAAGCGGTTCCTCTGTTTTGATGAGCATTCCGCTCACGCTGATGTTTTCGGTCCAAAAGGGAAGCGGCCTGTCCTTGAACTTGCCCTCGATGGCAACAGCGAGCGCGGCCCGGTAGATACTTCTCGGCGCTACATTGAGCAGTTTCCGCACATTGCCGTGCAGGAGGTCCGGATCAACCGGGATCGTTATGATCGCGTTGGCGCCGCATTGTTTGCAAAGTTCCCGGTTGACCAGGTTGCCCTTGCAGATCATGATAAGCGAGACATCCCGCAGGTCTTTATCGTTCCTGATGATCCTGAAGAGATCCACGTTCTTGATGCCGCTCATGTCGAGATGCGTGATGATGAGATTGGCCTTTTCCTCCCGGTGAAGACTCAGCAGCTCATCATTAGTGGCCGCCGTATATACCCTGATGCCCGCAATGTTGAGATAGTCGTTTCTCTTCAAGAGGAGTTTTTTCAGGTCATCCGCGATCAGTATCTTTTTCATAGTCGGTTCCGCTCTTTCACGGTAAGGGATTGTGGTGGTTGACTACCTGTCCTGCCCGATTTCCATCAGAGGAGCCTTCTGCAATATTTCAGCTATTACGGTGAACGGAATAACAATATCCGGGAGCCGGGTGTTCATGCTGAGATCGCTGAGCCGTTGATATTTCCGGACCGTTTACCTGGTCTTTTTCACAAAGATCTCTTTCGTAATGTCTTTGTCCACGGCGATCATGGTCTCGCCAAGCTGGATCACATAAGACGGCCGTTTCTGATGAAGCTTGACGATACTGCCCGGAACTACCCCCATCGCGGAAAGCCGGTCAAGTCGGGAATGAGAGCCCGGCGTGATGAATACTATCTTTGCCTGTTCTCCCGGCACGAGATCGGCAAGCGGCGCGACAAGGGGTTTCATCTCCTGCCGGAACATGGCGCAGCATTCGCCTCTTGGAATGGGTTTGCCGTCCGGCGAATTCGGCGGATGGCCGAGCAGGGTGCAGACGCTGTCCGTCACCTCGGGGGAAAGAATGTGCTCGAACTTGCACGCCTCTGCCTCGGCGCCGTCCAGGGCAAAAAGATCGTAGAACATCCGCAGCGAAAGACGGTGTCTCCGGACCAGCTCCCGCGCCCTTTTTTCACCCTTGGCAAGCAGCTCCACGGACTGGCCTTTTATCTCGAGCCATCCGTTCCCGGCAAGATCTTTAAGGATATCCTCACATCCCTGGATGGTGCAATTCTGAACGATCTCGTCCATGGACAGGACCCCATCTTCCCGCAGGGTCCAGATGATCTCGAAAAGTTCATCCTCTTTCTCGATCTCCGGCAGTACGCACAGCGCGGGATGGCCTGCTTTGCCTTCAACGGAGTCAATTCGCTTGTGTTCTGACATGGCGCCTCCTTTGTTTCACGATGGACGATGGACGATCGTTCGCTTCGCTCACTATGACGATGGACGATTTAGTCTTTTTCGTCCCTCGTCCCTCGTCCGTCATCCCTCACAACGCGACTTTAAAAAACCTGAGCACCCAATTCATCACCCCTCCCACACCAAAGGCGAAAGGGAATATGAATGCCGCCATATACAACGCGGTCTTCATTCCCCGCTCCTTCACCATCATGAAAAAGTTCGCTATGCAGGGCACGAACAGCGTCATCACCGTAAGACTCACCACGATCTGTATCGGGTCGAGCAGGCCCTCTTTGGCAAGCATGAAGAGGCCGGCTGCGCCGTAGTCACGACGCAGAAAACCGATCACGAACGCTTCAGCCGCCCTGCTTGGCAGTCCAAGGAACGTGACCACGATCGGATCCGTCAGTTTTTGGATATACGCCAGTGCCCCTATCTTGTGCCCGATAAAGAGGATGAACGTGCCCAGAATAAAGAGCGGCACCGCCTCTTTCAAATACCATTGCACGCGGGCGGCGGTCTTGACCAGGATGTTCGCGAGCTGCGGCACACGGATCGGCGGCAACTCGAGAACGAAGTCAGACGGCTCGCCGGGGATGACCTTCGCCGCAAGATACCCCACCAGAAGAATGACACCGACAAGTGTGCCGAGCCAGATAAACGTCGCAAGGGCCGAAAGCCCGGCAACCATCCCCAGGATAACGCCGAGCTGGGCTGAACAGGGCACACCGAGCGCCAGGAGGAGCGTTACCAGTATTCTTTCTTTTTTAGTCTCAAGGATGCGCGTCGTCAGAGTTGCCATGGTATCACACCCCAGCCCGAGGATCATCGGGAGCACCGCTTTACCATTCAGCCCCATGATCTTGAAAACCTTATTCACCATGACCGCAAGCCTCGGCAAGTAACCTGAATCTTCCAGCAATCCAAAGGCAATAAAGAAGAAACCCACGATCGGCAGAACAATGGCAATAGCATAGGTGAGCGCCATGGTCACCAGGCCGTACTCTCCGATGATCATTTCCTGAAGAAACGGGACAGGCAGGATAACATGAACGATCTTTATCGCCCAGGGGTTCAGGTATTCGCCAAAGACCATCTTCTCCAGAAAGTTGACCGCCGTACCGGCGCCCAAAACACCGACGAACTGATAGACCACATAAAGCACCGCAAGCAGGATCGGCAGCCCATAGACCGGATGCATGGACCACTTGCCGATAAGGAATGCGATCGTTGAACTTTTGCCGGCCTCGTGGAGGCTCAACACCTGCGCCAGGATCTCATCGGCCTTTTTCATCCGTCGCTGGTTGATCAGATAACCGAGAGAGTTGTTGAATCGTGCCTGCACCCCCTGCCGGATCTTTTCGATCTCTGCGATCACGTGGTCCTGAAGGTTCGCATGGAGCCATCCCTTGAGACTTTCGTCGCCCGCAAGGACCATGAGCGCGAGCGCCCGACGCGAGATATTCGCTTCCGGCAACAACGCGGCAATGTCCCTGATCCCGCCTTCGATCACCTCATCGAACCGAACCTCGATACCGGACGGCCGGGGATGCTGAATGCCTTTCAACAGCCTGTCGATGCCGCTCCTCCGGATGGCGACGGTTTTTACCACTTCAATGCCGAGGATCTTTGAGAGCGTCTCCTGATTGATGACGATACCGCGGCTTCTGGCCTCATCGTCCATGTTGAGATCAAGAATAAAGGGTACGCCCATTTCCGCCAGCTGAAGTGTGATTAAAAGACCCCTCCGCAGGTTTTTGGTATCGGCAACCTGCACGATCACGTCGGCCCGGTCAGACAACAGCATGTCGCGGGTCACCTTCTCGTCCTCGGACATGGGAACCAGGCTGTTCACGCCGGGGGTGTCTATCACCAGGGTCTTTGTTTTATTCAGGACCGCATTTCCGTAAGTGACCTCCACTGTGGTGCCCGGGTAGTTGGACACGGTGACATAGGTCCCTGTCAGGAGACCGAAAAGCGCGCTCTTGCCGACATTGGGATTGCCGATCAGGAGGACCTTATGTAAAGGAGAGTCGCGATAACGATTTTCATCATTTGAATCATGGTCGTGCACTATATGAACATCCTCACTTTCAGCGCTATTTTATCATTCCTGACTACTGACTGCTTTTTTTCTTGCCCTGGCAGACCTCGCACAAGCCATAGAGCTCCAGTTTATGGTTCTGTACCTTGAAGCGATTCTTCCTTGCCACGTCCTGCTGGAGCGCCTCTATGCGCTCGTTCTCGAACTCGATGATGGCGCCGCATTGTGTGCAGATAAGATGATCGTGGTGGGCGTCGGGGCTCGCGTGCTCATAACGGGTAAATCCGTCATCGAACCTGCGCTCCTGGGCAAGACCCGCTTCGGCCAGGAGCTTGAGCGTCCGGTATACCGTGGCAAAGCCGATTCCGGGATGCGATTTCCTGACCCGGGCATACAGTTCCTCGGCGCTCAGGTGCCTGCCGGCTTTGACAAAGACATCAAGAATCTTGTCCCGCTGGCTGGTTGACTTTAACCCCTGATCGACGAGGTATTCACTCAAATGTTCTGTCGGCTTTTTCCGCATAATACGATATTGATAACCATTTTCAATATTCACCTTTATATCATGGGGCGAAGACGCTGTCAACAGGTTTTCGAACAACCGACATACGTGACGTCCTGTTTCCATTTTCTTTTGTGCATTGGAGAATTCAACTTTCAAAGACATTCAATTTGTGGTAAACTATGATACAAATTTCAGCAACAGAACCGCGGGTTGCGGCAGATTATAAAAAGGGAGGTAGTAATGGGAATGAAACGGACGTTCTTTTCGGCAATACTGGTGTTCCTGGTCCTCTCCCCGATAGGGTGCGGCAGTGATCACAGCAGTTCTCCCCAGATATACAGTTCATTTATCCTCAGCAATCCTGCGTACGATGGTGATATCGCAGTCAATACTGAGGGAACTTCCACGATAACACAGGGCAACACGCAAAGTGTGTTTTCCGGGATAGATCCGGCAACAAATGTGGAATATCGTGCGTTCCTGGACTTCCCCTTGACCGGCGGGGTCCCGGGGAACGCCACCATTGATTCGGCGACGCTCGACATTGTTATCAGCAACATCGTGCTTCTATCGCCGGGCAACACGATCCCGATTCGTATCGAACTTGTTTCCTTTCAGCCACCAACGTTGGTAGGAACGGATTTTGACCGAACTCTCCAGCCGGCGATAGCATTCACGACAATCGTGCCCGCCATTTCCTCAGCCGACATCGGATACCATGTATCCGTGGATGTCACTTCACTGATGACCGAGGCACAGCGTTTGGGGCTGGCTGACTTCCAGATTCGAATATTGGAAGATCTCGGATTTGTATCCCCCGGGCTTATTGAGATCACCGACACAACGGGCCCGAACCGAGAAGATCTTGCACCCATGCTGATGGTCTCCTATTTCTGATAGCGAGTTGAACCTGACCCGTAAGTTTCATACTTGATCGTTACCAATACTCAGCGCATCCTGCAGCAGGCGGTCTTCCTATCATCCCCGGGTAACCCTGCCCGGCGCGCCAAAATAAAGGCCGTCCGGTTACAAACCGGACGGCCATGTCATCGCCAATTCCCCGAGCTCCTTAGAATGTTAATTCTTTATCCCGCTCCTGATTCCACTTGACCCAGGCGTCCGTATCAGCCTGGGGATCAATAACCTGGGGCTTCGACGCAACGCCCTGCGGCGAGATGCTGATCTGCTGCATGGCCTTGACAATGACGGTCCACTCCTCCATCGACACCTCGTGCATGGGCGGCGGTACCGCATGGGGTCCGGCAACGGGGTGCGGCGCGGTCACCTTGTCGGTCGGCTGTGCCGCGTCCCTCGGCGGATTGGCCACAAAAACCTCTCCGTCGTACACCTTGACCTTCGCGCTCTTGTCCTCAAACACGTTGACCTGGTACACGGTGCCACGCACGCCGGCAACGGCATTCGAGGTCTTGACCACGACCGACGAGTCAGGAGTACCCAGTTTTTTCACCGTGGCCCAGAGTTTTCCCACGGCGAGATCGACCTCGACGTTCTTGCTCTCGGTCTTTTTATTGAAGGCCAGATCGTTCATCTTGAGCCTGGATTTTTCCGCAAGCCTCATCACCGTTCCGTCGGGAAACCGCATCTCGATGCGAGACTTTTTTGCGACCCGTACCTCCTGGTCTTCCTTGATGCGGTCTCCTTTTTTGATACCACGTCCCTTGGTCGCCTCTCTGGAGTACACGCGCGCCGTGCCCTGGATAACGGTGACCACGGCATCGCTTCCGCCTGACTCGGCGGCGTGTACGGGTGTTGAAACGCACACGAATGCCAGAAGCAAAACGATCGACAGTGTTAGAGATTGCTTCAGCATGGTATCATCCTTCCTGCCGCGGCCTCGCGACCTACCTGCTGAGTTTAACGATATCGCCGGGCTTGAAACCGGTGCCCGACGTGGGGACCGCGATGGAGAGATCGGCCTGGTCTCCGATGTCGTTCTGCTGCACCAGGGCCTGTCCTATCTTGCTCTCGGTGGTCCCCAGTTTCTGCTTGGTGACGGGATCGATGATCTCCTTGCCCGGCCTGAACACATCAAGCTTCTCTCCAACGTTGAGTCCGGATTTCTCACCGGCGTTGATGTAAAGGTTTGATCCGTCAACCTGCGCAACCCGTCCGTTCCACTTGCGCTTGCCGAGTTGTTTCATCATGTTGACCATGGCCTTATTGAGGGCGTCACGAAGAGCGCCGTCGCGGAGGTCGGTGTCATACGCGGCCTTGGTCCCCATGCCGAGGACCGATCCCGCTGACTTCTCATAGATCCCCGCGCCTGAATCAGCCAAAAGCTGGACCCCGGTCGTGGTATCAACGATCCGATAATCAACGGTGACCCGGGCGATCTGTTTTTTCCCTTTACTCACCACATAATCGTAACCCTCTTCCGTCTCGGAATAGGCGGAGATCGATCCGGTCACGATCGCGTTCAGGCCCATGATCTCACCCATCTTTGCCACAGTCTCGGGATTGAAGGCGCCGGAAGCCCCCTGCCGCTGCTGCGCGAGAATGGACTCCAGGTCCTGCTGGGGGATAACGATGAACCGTTCGGTCTTCTGCAGGATCGTTCCGAGGATCTCGGCCGCTGCCTCGCCGATACCAAGTACTCTCGATGGGGTTTTGTTCTGGAAATTGACCACACCGACCCTCAGCTTCGGCCCCTTGTAGTCCCCCACATCGCTGCTTGTCTTCAACTGTTTGGAAGTATCGGTCAGGGTTGTGTCGTCCTTGACGGCCCCGGACATGGATGGCGAACATCCTGCAGCGAAAGCGATTATCAACAGCAACACACCTGAACTCATCATTATTGAAAACTTTTTCATTATGTACCCTCCTTGGCATTCTTGAGATATGTTTTTCGTTCTATTTATTCTTCGGCTCCGCCGCCATCAGGTCCATGAATCCCTTTGCCTCGGTATAGCCCGCCGGGATCTCGAACATTGCGGCGGCCGGGGTCTTCACTATGATGTTCCTGACAGCCGTCGTGACCTTGTAGTCCTTGTTCTCCACTTCGCTCCTGATGGTCATGCCGTTGAGGTCTTTTGCGTTCCAGATAAACCCTTCCTCGTCCTTTCCGTCCTTATAGATGATCTTCACCTTGTATTTGTCCGTAGGATGCTTATCGATCACCTCGCTGCCCACCAGGGTCTTTTCGACCCTTGGTTTTTCTTCAGTCGCTTCATTCTCCGTATGGACCAGGTATTTTTGAGCATCAGGATACAGCGTGTAACTCACCTTTTTGTCGCCCCTGGTGATCAGAATCATTTTACTGAGCACCGAAGCTGAGTCACCCTTGTTCATCTTCGACAGATCCATGTCCATCCGCATACGGTTGAATGCGACCGCAATCGGTATCTCCATGGAAAACGGCTCGTTCCGGTTTTTGTCGAATGATACGGAATAGAGGACTGCCGAAAAATCCCTCTTCCCCTCCCAGTCCATGTACCCGAAGGACGGTGGTTCGGGCATCTTGATCTCAGGCATCACGATCTTCGGCGATGGCATAGTGGCAACAGCCCCCGGACCCGGACCCCAGTGGAGGTTATCAGTGACCCGTCTTGCCAACTCTGTTGATTCGTGGTCCAGGTGCTTGCCGATAGCCTGACTCAGCAGCTTTGTGCCGAGACCGATGGCAAATGACTCCCCGAGGTTCTTTCTTCCCGTCGTCATGGTCTCGACGGTCACCCAGGGGACGTCCTTGTCCCTGGCATCGACGGCACGTGCGGCTATGGCCGCCGCTGCTCCATATTGACTATGCATGACCAACTCGCTTCTCACGCCGAGGCCCCGCTCCCATACGGTCTGTCCGGTCATCGTATTCACGAGCTTGAACTTCCCACGGACCTTCCTGACATTTATTGCGCCCAATGTCGTTTCATTGAAATCCATAAGCGTTCCATACAGCACACCCTCAACCCCCAACTCTTGCCCGAGTTTTTCCGCCGTCGTCAGGCTAAGCTGCCCTCCCAGGGTGATCCCCATCCGGTCTCGCAGGATCTGGTCTGTTTCTTTCAGGTCTTTCACGACATAGGACCGTTGTTCCAATGCCTGGGCCATTTTTTTTCTCATCACATCAGGCCCGTCCACATCATTGGTGTCGTTCTTCATCGTCAGGACAGCCACCCGTTTGATCGGGTTGCCGTAGTCACGGGGCAGATTCGAAGATGGAGGATGACAACCTGCCATGACGGTAACCAGTGTTATGGCGGCAAGAGAACATACCTGTTTTTTAAGCATTCAGCGCTTCCTCTAATTGCGTTCTATGATTTATACCATGCGAACATGCGGCTGACAACGACAACGATATTTGCATAAATGCCGATGCCTGTCAAGTTACAAATCCCCGCGTGCGGGGACAGGAACGTCGCATCAATAAACGATGATGACCCTGCAGTTCTGGAGAAAATCGCCCTTTCCTCCAAGCTGATGCAGCATCCCGGCGTCCGCCTGGGCCACGACAATATCGGTCCTGGCAGAACCGGATGCGCGCAAACCCTTAATGACCGCCGGGTTGTCCGTGACCCGGAAATTGTTCGCCGCGGCATTCACGTCCCTGGCATAGCCTGCGACACCCTGTTCCACGGCATTGGTCCTGGTGACCACCTGTCCCACGTATATCTCCTGCCCCTCTGAATCGATGATCCTGGGCAGAAGCGCGGGCCTGAGACCGAGTCCCCTGCCATCGATCACCAGGCCGGTTGCCACACCGCCTTTGAAATCGACCGAAGGCCCTTCCGGTGATGGCGCGACCGGTCCCGGCGGCTCCGGTTTCTTCTCCGGTGTCACGGCTGTCGGCGGGAGCGGCGGCTGAACAGGCTCCGGTTTCATCTCAGGCACTGAGGGCGAGGGGACAGGAGGCAGGGAAGGTTCAGCGGGTTTCGAAGGTTGCTGCGATGGTTTTATATCCGAGGGTTTTTGAGGTATCAGCATCGGCTTCAATGGGATCTGACCTCCGGCAGGTCTCCCGAAGTTTTCCGGAACGATGGTGTCCATCAATGAGCCTTTCAGCGGCATGGCAACCAGCATCTCGACAGAGCCGTCGGACAGATACTGCTTTTTGACGACCCGGGCGCCCTTGACGATCCCTTCAACCCGCGTCCTGATAACGTCGCTTTGGACCATGAAGTTCCCCACCACCGTCTCAGAATCCACACGAACTCCCTTCACCACTTCAAGAAGGTTCCGAATCGCTACAACAAAAGCCGCGCGTTCGGCCATGGCGCGGGCCTGCGCTGCGTTCGCGGGCTGAGCCGGCGGCACTCCTATTCCGGTGGCAGAGACCTCGCCTGCAGTCCAATTGATCTTGCCTGAGTTAACAGCCTCAACAGCGTCTCCAGGACCATTGGTCTGCGCTGAGACCGGACCATACCCTGTTATGACGGATAGGAATAATACGATGACGAGATGCCTTTGCATGCTTTCACCTCTGGGTATTTTGGGATCAATACACCTGCCAGGATGTATCTGACTCCTGAGTGCCTATTTTACCACAAAATCCATGACCGTCTCTTTACCGGCCTCAACCTGCGCGCTCCCCGAGGATTCCTTCTCCCCGGTCATGACCGAGACTTTATACTGACCCGGAGCCAGCCCTTCTATTTTATAGGTCCCATCCCGGTCGATCGAGACGCCGTAGCTGGCGGATCCCTCTTTATAGAATACATCGCCTTCCTGCAGAGGTTGGCCGCCCGCATCAGTGACCTTGCCTTTGATCACACCGCCTGGCTGCAGCGTAAAGTTCAGCGTGTATACCTGTCCCTGCTCAACCTGAAGTTCCCGGGACGATTTTGCAAAACCCGGGCCTTTCAGTTCCACGCGGTATTTGCCCGGGTTCGACAACGACGCCGCATATTTTCCCTCAACAAAATGAGAGGACTCCCCTCTCCCGTCCTTCCACAGGACCACCGAGCCTTTCTTTACCGGTTGATCCGTTTTGTCGATCACCCGGCCGGTCACGAGCGCGGAATGCTGGCGCTCATCAAGCCGCCTGCCGAGCCGCTTCTGTTTCGGGAAGGGCAGTTCGTCGACCATAACCGTACTGTCCTCTTCTTTGAAGATGGTGTAGAACGTGGCCTTGTCCACGTCCAGGTAGCCCCCCTTGTAGGCCCCGGGCATTTGCATGTCATCGAGACGAAGAATTATGTGGAATGGGTCGACGAAATTATGGGAATGCTCGGCATCGGAGAATACCCATCCCGTGTCGTGATAATATATTTCCAGATAGGCATGGTACCCGCCGTCATTTACCTTGACGCCCCAGTACTCCTTGGAAAATCCCCACTCGTAGCCCGGGGGCAGGTATCCGTGCGCAACCCGTGCCGGGATCCCGGCGGCCCGCAGCAGGGCAACCGCGAGGTTGGAATAGCCGACGCAATAGGCCTTTTTGTATTTGAACGCGGAAACAGCATCGCTCGGGACCGTGATGCTCGTATCAAAGGTAAGGTTGTCCGCCAACCAGGAGAGAACGGCATTCGCCGCTTCATGGGCATACCTGCTTCCCCGGGTGACCTCCGCTGACAGGCGCACGATGTCAGGATCCTGAGACTGGCGGTCCTGCTCCGGCATCAGATAGCGTGACACAGCCGCCGGCAACCGCTGCGTGGAGACCGGGAAAGGGACCCGCGTCTTCAAGGGACCCATCTTCGAGGTTATGGTCACTCGCTTGCTGAACTCGTCAAGATTGACCACTTTCTGATCAAATGACTCGTTGGAATATTCAGGAATAAAGGCGACTCCCCGAGGGTTCACGATGTCATACACGACCGTGTGCTCTCCCTCAAGCACCTTAAGCCCTGCCAAGGCGTTTTGAGCGCATACCGGAAGCAATAATGCCAGTATGAAGGTAGAGAGATACGTTTTCATCCTGAAAAATCGGCAATTCGCCCCGGATGGACACGGTGAAATCAACCAGGTGTCAAGCATTGTTAGTTTAACCTTTTTGGTGAGTTTTTATAATGCAACTTTATGTTTTCTTAACGATATGTATTTACTAAATACTTAATGGAAAGGTTCATCGTTCCATCAAAAAAGCCCGCCCCGCAAACGCGGAGCGGGCTGTATCGAACAACTTAGAATTTCAGCTGGTTCTTGAACTCACGGATGGAGAGAAGCGCATCCGCGCCTGAAACCGGGTCTCCCGGTTTAAACTCGCCGGTAGCCTTGTCGGCCTCTATGAATCCCCTCGAAGTTGCGGTCATGGCGGCGCTGAAAAAATACTGATCGTTCCTGATGTCCGGAAAGGGCGACGTGGCCCCCAGGAACCTGGTGGCCAATTTCTCGTCACCGGACACCTTGATCAGGATATCTTCGAGCATGAGGGCGAACTCGCCCTTGGTGATAAGCTTGTCCGGCTCGAACGTGTGGTTCGGTCCCGCTTCGAGACCGCGCACCTGGAGTTTGAGCACCAGATCGATACTTGGCTTGAGCCAATGGTCCGCGATATCCGTCGCGGGTTCCATTTTGATGACCTTTTCGGTATTCATTGCTATGGATGCTTCTGTCGGCGCCTTGAATTCCGTATCATAGGTCTTGACGCCGCGCTTGGTGAAGAGCTTTTCCAGGTTCATCTCCTGGTCGAAGAGTGCGGCTGTATCAGCGCGGTCGATCTTGTCGATGAGGGCTATCTTCTTGCCGATCTCGGTCCCCGGCGCGGCCCGCTGGATCTTCTGGATCAGGGACCACTCGGCATTGGCCTCCCCGGTGAACTCCTTGTTCATGTCCAGAACGATCTTGAACATTTCCTCGGCCTTGTCGAAATCCATGGCGACCTTGTAGGCCATCCCCATATAGTAATGGAGCCGTGCGCTCTCCGGGTCTTTCTTCTTTGCGGCCTTGAACTCGCTTTCAGCATCCGGGACCCAGCCAGCAGCCCGCTGCATGCTGTAAAGACGGATCATACCGATAGGGGCCTCAATGCCCTTGTCAAGGCCTTTGGCCTTTGACATGTTGTCGAGAGCGGGTTTAAATTCTCCCTTTTTGCCGAATGCCAATCCCCTGCCGATATACCCGAGCGGCGACTTGGGGTCGAGCGCGACGGCACGGTCAAAGGACTTCATGGCATCGTCACTCTGGTCCCTGTCGAGGTACTTCAGTCCGTTATTGTAATGATACTCGGGAGAGTCCATCACCGACACGGGGGGAGCTATCTTCTTGCCGCATCCGGCAATTACGAGAGCCATGGCCGCCACCAGCACTATAAGGCGTTTCATCTGTGTAGACATTACCAACCTCCGATCATTTCGCACGTTTTAGTTTGGACCAGGGCAATCACTCCGCCCCGCTCTATTCGACAATCACCACAACTGTCTGTGGATAAGATCAATCGACCAGAACAATGACCCTGCACTTCTGAAGCATGCTCAGGTTCTCTGAAGCGCTGTGCAGCATGGCTGCGTCAGCGTTGGTGATGACCATATCCACTCTCGCGTCTCCCGCAACCTTGATTGCCTTTACCATGAGGGGCTTATCCGTTACCCGGGGGTTCGTCTGTGCCTGAACAGGGTCCTTGAGATAGCCGACCATGCCCTCACGCACGGCATAATCCCGGTTTATCCAGGCGGAGCCGTAGACTTCCTTGCCGTCTTCATTCAGGATCTTCGGGGCCATGGCAGGCTTTACACCGAGTCCCCGCGCGTCCACGATCAGGCCGGTATACAACTGCCCTGGAGCAGCGGGCGCCAGCGTGCCGGTAAGACCGGTCGGGGGTGTCGGCGGCGTCTTCGGGAGAAGGGACTCGGCAAGCGCGCCCGTAAGCTTCATCCCCACGGTCACCTCCACAGAACCATCGGACATGTATTTTTTGTCCATGATCGTGGCCCCCTGGATGATACCGCTCACCTCGGTCCTGATGACATCGCTCGTAATGATGAAATTCTCGACCGTAGTAGTGGAATCAACCCGGACCCCTTTCACGGCCTCGAGCAGGTTCCGGTACGCAACCACCTGTGCCGCACGTTCTGCCATGGCCCTCGCCTGCGCCGCGTTGGCGGGTTGTGCCGGTGGAGCGCCGATACCTACCGCCGTCAGCACTCCTGTGGTCCAGTCCACCCTTCCCGAGGAGCCCACCGACTGCTCAACATCCTTGATCGTGCCCGCAAGCTGGGCTGATGCGTTTCCTGCCACAACGGTGAATAGGATTAAGACGATTATTGCGAAAACTGCTGATCTCGTTACGAACATGGTATACCTCCTTCGGTTGATTTTCTGAAATGGATAAATCCAGGGTAACTGCTCAGGTTGTCGGGTTCAAGGTTCATGGTTTAGGCTGGATAAACATACGTCAAACTATACCTAACCACAGAGTAATTGTCAAGATTACCTGCCGTTCATCATGCCGTTTACACCGCCCTTGCAAGCGTGAACGCCGTCACATGCGCCGCCCCCGCCTGCTTGAGCACCGAAGCACATTCATTCATGGTAGCGCCGGTGGTAAAAACATCATCAATGAGAACGACGTTTCTATCAGCCACCACTTCAGGCTGTCGGAGCGCAAAAGCGCCGGCCACGTTCCGTATCCGCTCCACTCCTGACAGTTCCACCTGCGGCCTGGTGGGCCTTGTCCGGCAGAGGTTGTCGCAGGAGAACGGAATATGGTGCGCTTCGCTCATCCGGTGCGCGAGCAGGAGCGCCTGGTTGAAGCCCCGCTCTTTAAGCCTGCTCACGTGGAGCGGCACCGGCATTACGAGATCGATGTCCATGACCAAACGGACATTCGCCGCCATCCATTCACCCAGCGGCGATCCCAGGGTCCTGCATGGTCTGTATTTGAACTGGTGCACGGCCTCGCGCAACGAACCCTCAAAATATCCGACCGACAATGCCTGATCGAACTGGGGCGGCTCCCGCCTGCACTCATGGCACACATGCTCGGGACTGTGGGTGAGCGTCTCGGGCGAGTCGAAGGGCCTTCCGCAGCATGGACATACCGGACCGTGTATCAGGGTGAAATCAGCCCAGCAGGCGGAACAGAAAAAAGGGATGTTGGAATCACCAACCGGATCATTGCAGAAGGAACAGGAGGTAGGAAGGATAACATCCAGAATTCGTCTGAAGAAGCGCATAGCACCTCGAAATAGTAAATAATCAAATCACAAATGCTGACCTTATATAGGATGATCTCGGATAAAATAAAAACATTTTTTCGTCATTCCCGTGCAAACGGGAATCTATGTTTGTTCAGGTCGTCGCATGGATACTGGATACCCGCCTTCGCGGGTATGACGATTTTTATCATTGAAAACTACGCGTTATTTAGCGTTCGCCTCGAGAATGAGACTTTTTCCGGTCATCTCCGTTGGGATGCTGATACCCATGAGGTCGAGCACGGTCGGCGCAACGTCGGCAAGGATTCCGGATTCCCTGACCCGAACATTTTTTTGCACGATAATAAAAGGAACAGGATCGGTCGTGTGCGCTGTGTGCGGCTGGCCGGTCGAGGCATCGAGCATGATCTCGGCATTGCCATGGTCGGCGGTGATGAACACCACCATTCCCTCTTCCCGTGCCGCGGTCAGCACGCGACCCAGGCATTCATCGATCACTTCCACCGCTTTGACCGTTGCCTCGATCACCCCGGTATGGCCGACCATGTCCGGATTAGCGTAATTAGCGAGAATAAAGCCATACTGGCGTGATGCGATATGTTCAACGAGCTTATCGGTGATCTCACGCGCGCTCATCTCCGGTTTTTTGTCATAGGTAGGAACATCGCGCGACGACGCCACCAGCACCCGCTCTTCAAGAGCAAATGGGCGCTCTTCTCCTCCATTGAAAAAAAAGGTGACATGGGCGTATTTCTCGGTCTCCGCAATGCGGAGTTGACGTATTCCGTGCGTGCTCAGCACTTCTCCAAGGATATTGACGAGCCGCACCGGCCCAAAAGCCACCGGCAGCTCAAAAGTCTCGTCGTATGTCGTCAGACAAACAAAGGAGGAAAGCTTCGGGACCTGGTCCCGCTTGAACGCCGCGAATTCCGGATCCGTGAGCGCCCGGGTGATTTCCCGGGCCCTGTCTGACCGGAAATTACAGAAGATAACCGCATCATTGTTCTGGATCGTGGCAATGCTCCTGTTCGTATTCCCGTTGAGCAGCACTGTCGGGAGCACAAACTCGTCGGTCTTATGGTGATCATAACTCTGCTGGACTGCATCGAGAGCCGAGTATTTTCTTATCCCCTCGCCCATGACCAGGACCTCATAAGCCTTTTGGATCCTTTCCCAGCGTTTATCGCGGTCCATGGCATAAAATCTTCCTGAAACCGAGGCAATCTTGCCGATGCCTATCCTGGCAAAATGTTCTTCAAGCTGAGTGATGTATTGGATGGCACTCGAGGGCGGAGTGTCCCTGCCGTCCAGGAATGCGTGGAAGAAGACATTCGTGATTCCCTGGGCCTTTACCATATCGAACATCGCGATAATATGGTCCATCCGGCTATGGACGCCGCCATCCGAAAGGAGTCCCATCAGATGAAGTTTCGCCCCGGATTGTTTGACGGTTTCCATTGTCGAAAGCAGGACCGGATTGTGAAAGAACTCACCGTCACTGATCGCCTTGCTGATCCGTGTCGAGTCCTGGTACACGGTCCTGCCGGCTCCGAGGTTCAGGTGACCCACCTCGGAATTTCCCATCTGTCCTTCGGGAAGACCAACCGCCTCTCCCGATGCCTGGAGTAATACATGCGGGTACTCGCGCATTATCCCGGTATAGACCGGGGTTTTTGCCGAGGCAATGGCATTTCCTTTTTTGCTCGTGTTGATTCCCCATCCATCGAGGACCAACAGCACTACTCGCTTGCTTGACATGAAAGCTCCCGTACCCGATAAAACTCCAAATTAAAAATTAATTCCGTAACTATTCAGCATGTCTGATGAATTCAGAAAAGTTTACAACAGAGAATCTTTTTTATCCGCAGATTGCGCAGATGGACGTCACGCCCAGGCGTGATGAAATCGGCGTAATCTGCGGATAATGTTTTTACCTGAGTAGTTACTAAATTCCAAGATCCCAGTATAGAATCCCAAGCGTTTGCTTATTGATGCTTGTGTATTGGAATATATTTGGGATTTGCCCGCACCCAGCGGTAACGAGTGCCTGCCGCGAGTGCCGGGCGATGCTTGAAATTTGGTATTTGCGGTATCAGCAGTTCTTTTCGAGATTGACCCCGAAGGTGTTCCATCTGCCGCAGTTCGGGCACCGGCCGGACCAGTCAACGGTCCTGAGATCGCAGTTTGAGCAGACGTAGGGTATGATAATCTGCTTCTTAAAGCCAAGCGCTTTTTTGAACTCCGACGCCGCTAGACCAAGGGAGCCGCGGCGCAAATAGATATTGCCGAGCAGTTTGTGAACGTCCCGAAACTCCTTGTCCCCCCAGTCCACGGCGGAGAGGATGTCGAAGGCCTCGTCGATCATCTCAAGACGATAGTAGAGTTTCCCGAGAAAGAATTTGATCATAATGTCCTGAGGCTGCCAACTCACCGCCTGGGTATAGAGCTCAATGGCCTTGCCCGGTTCACCCTGTTTCAGGTAAAGATCCTCGAGACGGTAAAGAAGCAGTACCGAGGACGTCATTTTATAGGCCTTTTCCCAGAGTTCGGCCGCGTCCTTGACCTTACCCTCGTCAAGGTATATCTCACCCAGGCCGAGGTACGCGGGGATGAAATCCTTGTCGAGCTTGATCACGCCGCGGAATATCTTTTTCCCCCGCTCAAGATCGCCCGCTTCAAGCAGCGAGCGCCCGAATTCATATTTAAAACCGACAAGCTTGCGATGCTCGACCTCCTGTTCCGAGGAGGAGAGGGGATTGGCAACCAGCTTGCGCTGCGTCTCGTATAAATTATCCCAGTAGTTCAGCTTCTGGTAAAGATCGCGCATCTTGATCAATGCCGTCAGGTTGGATGAATCCTTGGAGAGGATGTTCTGGTACATTCCAAGTGCGTCGTCGTAGCGCTTTGCTTCTTCATAGTCCGTGGCGAGCGAGAACATGACCTCCTGGTTATCTTCATCCAGACTCAGTGCCTTTTGGTGAAGCAGGATGGCCTCCTGCGGGTTCTTCTCACGGAGCTGGCTGATCCCCATGCGAAGAAGCGTGTCCACGTGGTTCGAGTCAAGAGTGAGCACCTTCTGAAAAAAGCTGATCGCCTCTGAATTCCGCTTGGCAAGCATGGAATTCAGGCCCTTGGTATAGAGGTCCTGGACCTTGAGACGTTTTTTCTGCTCACGCTGGACCCGCAGTCCTCGCAGGAACCGTTTGACATCCCGCAGCAGATAGAGGAGGAATACCATGCCGGCGCCGAAAGCCAGGGACAGGAGGAAGAAGGTGGATTTGGTGATATCGTAGGATTTGGAAGGGAGAAGGTTGACCGTAATGATCCCCTGATTTAACTCCCTCAGGAGCATAATGAAAATCACTGCTGCGATCAGAAGCAACGTGACGATAAATCTCATCCTCGGTCCTTTCTTAATCTAAAAATTCCGCACTCCGAAATCCGTACTCCGCACTCGTCTTTAATAATGATACGTCTTCCCTTTAATGATCGTGAACGCCCGGTATAACTGCTCAAGCAGCACCAGCCTCGCCATCTCATGGGTAAGTGTCCATCGAGACATGGCTATTGTCTTATTCGCGCGCCCGGTCACACTCTCATCCAGACCCAGTGCGCCGCCGATCACGAACACAATGTCCCTCACACCCGACTCGAGCGACTTGTTTAAGAACTCCGCGAACTCGTGAGAGGTGAATTCCTGCCCACGCTCATCCAATGCCACCAGAAACGCGTTCGCCGGGACTGACGTGAAGATCCTCTCCGCTTCTTTCTTCCTGATAAGCGGAGCGTCCCTGAGGTCGTGGATCTTCTCTTCTTTCAATTCCTTGATCTCGCAATCCGAATAATGTTTCAGGTATCCGGAATACTTGGCGATCCCATCCTGAATGAACCGTTCCTTGGTCTTTCCCATGCAGATGACGGTCAATTTCATTTTGAAGCGCCGGCCAGCTTCCTGGGCCCCGCGGCAGGGGCTATTCGGGGGGCCTCTCCCCAGAGCTTCTCAAGACTGTAGTAGGTCCTGGTCTGCTCTTCAAAAACATGTACCACCACATCACCATAGTCCATGAGCACCCAGTTCGCCTCCGTCGCTCCTTCCACGTGTGAAGGATGGACGCCGACCGTCGCAAGGTCCCGGCTTATCCCCTCGGCAATGGCCCCAACCTGAGTGGAATTGCTCCCCGAGCAGATCACAAAATAATCGCAGATCGAGGTAAGTTTGCTGAGATCAAGAACCAGGATTTCAAAGGCCTTTTTGCTGTCCGCAGCCTCGGCGCAAAGCTGCGCGGTTTCCGATGAATTAAGCATATAACTTATTTGTAATTATATAGGTTTCGATTGCATCAGGCAAGAGATATTTGATGCTTACACCCGCTTTCACCCTGTTGCGGATGTCAGTGGATGATATGTCGAAGAGCGGAATCATCTCCAGAAAGATGGTGAATGCGGCGGACCGGACCACTGCCTGCTGCAGGTCACCCCGGTCCAGCCCTGCCAGTTCGTGTGCGGCGCCTTTCATGAAACTGATCTTCGCAAGATCAACAAAATGATATCCCGGCCTGGAGATCACCACAAAATTGCAGAGGGTCAGAAGCTGCTCCCACTGGTGCCAGGTCTGTATCTCGAGGAACGAATCAAGACCGGTGATAAAAAAAAGTTCCGTGCCGGGGAATTCCTGCCGGAGCGCCTCGACCGTATCAACGGTGTAGGATCTCCCGCCCCGTTTGATCTCGATCTCCGAAGGTTCAAAAAACGGGTTATCCAATGTCGCGAGCCGCACCAGCTCCAGCCGTTGAAGAGCTGACGGGACCTCCCCTTCAAATTTATGAGGCGGAAGATGAGAAGGGATGAACAGTATCCGTTCCAGCTTCAGCCGGCCCCGGACCTCTTCAGCCGCGGCAAGGTGGCCGTAGTGGATGGGATTGAATGTTCCGCCGAGGATGCCGAGTCTTTGCGACAAATGACCTCCGGTTAGACCACGAGGGACGATGGCATTACACGATGGACGATAGACGACCGCTTCGCTTGGACGACGGACGTAAAAGCTTTTACGTCTCTCGTCCTTCGTCCCTCGTCCATCGTCTGTCGTCCGTCGCCCCTACTTCCTAATCTGTCCGTCTCCGTTCACGATAAACTTGGTCGAGGTGAGTTCTTCCAGGCCCATGGGGCCGCGTGCGTGGATCCGGGTGGTGGAAATGCCGATCTCAGCCCCAAGCCCGAACTCAAACCCGTCATTCAGCCGCGTGGATGCATTCACGAAAACAGCTGATGCGTCAACCTCGCGCTGGAACCGGTGAGCGTTCCGGTAGTCGTTCGTAACAATGGCTTCGGAATGCTGTGAACCGTGGACCGCGATATGCTCCATGGCCTCTTCCATGCTCGTGACGGTCTTCACATTCACAATTAGGTCGTTGTACTCCGTGTCCCAGTCCTTGTCCGTTGCGTCCTTGATGTCGTGGACGATCGCCCTGGTCTTCGCGCAGCCGCGGATCTCGACGCCGGCCTTCTTCATCCTGTTGATGATCGCGGGAAGGAATGTCTTCGCCACGTTCTGGTGAACCAGCATGGCCTCCATGGCGTTGCACGTGCCCGGCCGCTGGACCTTGGCGTTAAAACAGATCTCCTCTGCCATGGCGAGGTCGGCCTTGCTGTCCACATAGACGTGGCAGACGCCCTTGTCATGTTTTATCACCGGGATGGTGGAGTTCTCCGATACCATGCGGATGAGCCCTTCGCCGCCGCGCGGGATGATGAGATCGATAATGCCGTTCAGTTTCAGCATCGCCATGACGCAGGCGCGGTCGGGGTTCTCGATGAACGATACTGCTCCTTCAGGAATGCCCGCCTCTGCTCCTGCCCTGGAGAGTACCTCAACGATGGCCGTGTTCGAATGCACGGCCTCGGACCCCCCGCGAAGTATTACCCCGTTGCCGGACTTGAGGCAGAGCGCCGCCGTATCAGCGGTCACATTTGGCCGCGATTCGTAGATGATGCCGATAAGCCCGATCGGTACGCGCATCTTTCCTACTTCCATTCCGTTCGGTCTTCGCCGGATGCCGAGCACCTCGCCGACGGGATCGGGAAGCGCCGCCACCTCGCGAAGCCCGTCCGCCATGGCCTTGATGCGCTCCGCGTTCAGCGTCAAGCGGTCGATCATGGCCTTGGACAGGCCCTTTTGTTCCGCGGCAACTAGGTCCTTCTTGTTCTCGGCGATCAACTTCGCTGATTCTTTCTCAAGCCCTGCGGCCATCTTGAAAAGCGCGCTGTTCTTGATCTCCGTCGAGATGTTCGCAAGCACCCGGGATGCGGCCTTGGCTTTTTTTGCTTTATCGGAAATGTATTGTTTTATGTCCATGGAACCCCCATGTGATATGTTCTTTTTGATATCTTAATTGTTTATTGTAGAACCAAGACGCGTCACGATCAGGATTAAAGATCATTAATCTGTTCCGGGATAAGCTCGGCTTGTTTGAGCAGTTTACGCAAGAGGCCAGGCCCCAGTTCATCATGGAGAGGTACCGACACCGTCCATTGATAACCCGGTTTTGTGAGCATCACGTGAGAACCTTTTTGGCGGGCAACGGTCCATCCTGCTTTCTGAAATTATCTGACTGCATCGAAACCCGAGCAGAGCTTCAGGTCCTTGCCCATTATACAGTAACTTCCGTAAGCGTTGCGAAATTAAGAGGCTGTTTGGACTCCATCACTTCGATCCACCCCTCTATTGCCTCCTTGATGTTCGCAAGAGCTTCTTCATGTGTTTTCCCCTGGGAAAGACACCCGGGAAGGGCCGGAACTTCAGCAACATAGTACCCTGATTCATCCTGCTCTATTTTGATATGAAGTTTCAATTCTGCACCTTCCTGCGCCATGCTGTCTGATAAAGATTAACAAAGAGCGGCGTAAATAGCAATTATAATACATGAATGTTAATCTAAGAAACCGCCTCGCTTTACTCCCTGAGCATGCTCCACTTGCTACTTTTTAAACAACTTCTCGCCGCCTGTTTTCAATTCCTGTTTGTCTTGAATCTCGCCGAAAATGATATGCTTCACTTTTCCATCAGCGCCTATAAAAAACGTCACCGGTAAAGTTCTAACCTGATACTTCTCTGCTGTCTTTCCGTAGCGGTCGCTCAAAACAATGGGCTTGTCCACTTTCAGTTCGTCAAGAAGCTCCCCAATGGCATCAGCATCGTCTTTGACGTCCACGATAACAACCTTGACGCCCTTACTATTAAATTCATCCACCAGCGCGTTGATAAGCGGAAGCTCTTTCCTGCAGGGCACGCACCACGAAGCGAAAAAGCTCAGGACAACACCGCCGGCTCTCGTCTTGCTCTTCGGCCCGACCACATCGCTCAGATAAAAGTCCCTTCCCTCCCTGTCGCGAAGGGAAAAAGTCGGAGCGTTTTCATTCAACTTGAGTGCGGCAAAAGCTGAAGAAGCGAGCAGAAAAGTCGACAATATTACGAAAAATATTTTATGCACTTGAATATCTTTTTGTTGTCATCCCCGAACGCACCTATCGGGGATCTTGTTAAAAATGGATTCCCGATAAAACATTTCGGGAATGACGGCAAAGAAAACAACGATTCAGAGTATCACCAGATCATCCCGGTGTATCACTTCGTCATAGTCCTTGTGCCCGAGCACGGCTTCGATCTGCGACGTCTTGAGCCCCTTGATCCGTTCCAGATCGGCCGAAGAATACTTGACCAGACCCCTCGCGAATGCACGTTCAGACCGGTCAACACAGGTCACACAGTCGCCGACCTTGAAGTTCCCCTCCACCTTCACGATGCCGCCCGGCAGCAGGCTCTTGCCCTTGTTCATCAGGGCTTCAAGCGCGCCGTCATCCACCATGACCCTGCCGTTGGAGCAGACCGTGTACGCGATCCAGTGCTTCCGGCTGTCCTGCTTTTCCGGCTTCGGCAAAAAGAGCGTGCCGACCTCCGCGCCCTCGAATAATGCCTGAAGCACGCCGTTCTTCTTCCCGTCCACGATCACCATGGGCACGCCGTACGCACCGACCTTCTTCGCGGTCATGAGCTTCGAACACATGCCCCCCGTGCCAATGGTCGTATGGGAACCACCCGCGCAGCGCTCAACCTCGGCGGTGATCTTTTCCACAAGAGGGATCAGTACTGCCGAAGAATCTATTTTGGGGTCCGCAGTATAGAGACCCTCGATATCCGAGAGGATGACCAGCAGGTCCGCATCGGTAAGATGCACCACCATGCTGGACAGGTTGTCATTGTCACCGAACTTGATCTCATCCACCGAGACCGTATCGTTCTCGTTGATGATGGGGATGACACCGTAATCCAAAAGCGTCTGGAGCGTGTTTCGGGCATTCAAAAATCTTGTACGGTTCGAGAGGTCCTCTCGCGTGAGCAGCACCTGCGCGACCTTTTTCCCGTGCGTGTCGAAGGTCTTTTCATACATCCACATGAGGCCGGACTGTCCGATGGCCGCCGCAGCCTGTTTGAGTGATAGAGGCATGCCCTTTGTCTTCTTCAGTCCCAGCTTTGCCAGTCCGGCCGCGATCGCTCCCGATGAGACCAGGACCACCTCGTGACCCTGTGCCATGATGGCAACGATGTCCGACGCGAGCCGCTCGATGCGGCTCTGGTCGAGTCCCCGGTCAGATGAGGTCAATACCGCGCTGCCGACCTTGATCACGATCCGCCGGGATCTGGAGAATATGGTTTTTCGATTGATTTGAATATTTTTCATCTTATTCTTAACAAAGTCGTAAAAGTCTTTGTCTCACACAAAGACACGAAGACACAAAGAATAAATCAATAAATTTTCAGCGCCTTTCTTTGTGCTCTTTGTGACTTCGTGTGAAAATCCGATTTTTTGCAGGTCCATCATTCTTGCTATGAATGCTGACTCCTCACTCCGCATTCCGCACTCTCTTTCGCCCTTCTCTCCCTCTCCTCTTCCACCCGGTCCGCTAAAAATCTGAGAAGAGGCTCCAGGCCCGCACCGCTCACGGCCGAGATGGGGAAAAATTTGTACCCGTTCCCAAGACAGTGGTCAGTCAATGATTCAAGCATGCCGGGATCAGCGGCGTCGATCTTGGTCGCCGCGACAGCCATATACTTGTTCTTCAGGGCTTCGCTGTAGAGCCCCAGTTCCGTATTGATCTTTTTAAAGTTCTCGACCGGATCGCCCGGCACGATGCCTGACACATCGACCAGATGCAGAAGGATTGATGTCCGCTCCACGTGGCGCAGAAACTCGAAACCCAGCCCCGCTCCCTTGTGCGCATTCTCGATCAGTCCGGGGATATCGGCGACAACCAAGCTTGTCCTGTTATCCGGTTTCACCACGCCGAGCACCGGTGACAGCGTGGTGAACGGGTAATCCGCGATCTTGGGCTTGGCTGCCGAAATGCGCGATATGAGCGTGGACTTGCCCGCATTCGGAAGCCCCACGAGCCCGACGTCGGCAAGGAGCTTAAGCTCAAGGAACAGCCACTGTTCTTCTCCCTCTTCACCCGGTTGTGCGTGCCGGGGCGCCTGGTTCGTGGCGGTCTTGAAAAAGGTGTTCCCTTTGCCGCCCCTGCCGCCCTTGGCAATGACGTAGTACATTCCGTCCGTGTCGAGGTCAACAATCATGGTGTGGTTCTCGGCATCGTTCACGATCGTACCCACGGGCACGCGGACAATGACATCGTCCGCATCGGCGCCATACTGGTCCTTGCCGCGGCCTTGCTCACCGTCCTTTGCGCGATACTGCTGCTGGTACTTGAGGTCGATCAGCGTACCAAGCTGCTTGTCGGCCTTGATGATCACGTCGCCGCCCTTGCCGCCGTTGCCCCCGTTCGGCCCCCCCCGCGGAACATAGGCCTCGCGCCGGAAACTCACGCAGCCCGGCCCGCCGTGGCCTGCTATCACTTCGATCTTGACTCTATCAATAAAATTAGACATCTCTGTTTTGAAATCCCCCTGGCTCGCCTTCTCTCAATATTAAGTAATTACTCGGGTCGGTTGCGGAGCGTAGTCGCAATAAGAGCGCGTCTGCCGGATTCAGCGGCGGTCCACTGAAAATCCAGGCGGCGCGGGCGAAGCGGAAGCGCCGCGAATGCTGTTCATGCCGGGAAAATCAATGTCCCCAGCGCTCCTTGCGACAAAGCGAAGTAACTGACCTGAGTAGTTGCAATTCTAAAAGGGAGATTTGAACAATGTTTTCAATGAAATATACCGTTATATGCCCTAAAATGCAAGCCCCGTTAATGGATATTCTTCCTTTTCTCTGTATTCAATATAATAATACCCTTTGAATGACCATCCATTAATGGGGCAAGCTGGAAAGGTATAAAGAATAAAAAAGGCGGCATAAACATCTATGCCGCCTTCGCAATTAATTCTTTTTGTGAACCGGTTACGCCTCTGCTGCCGCCTCTGCTGCGTACACGCTCACCTGCTTGCGGGTCTTGTCATAGCGCTCGAACTTTACCACGCCGTTGATCTTTGCAAAGAGCGTATCGTCGCAGCCCTTGCCCACGTTCTCACCCGGGTGGATCCTGGTCCCGCGCTGACGCATGATGATCGTTCCCGCGTGCACCTTCTCGCCGTCATACCTCTTTACGCCAAGGTACTGCGGTTTGCTGTCTCTTCCGTTCCTTGAACTGCCAACGCCTTTTTTATGAGCCATATCAAATCCTCCAAAATCCGTAAATCACTCAGACACCAAGACACTAAGAAATTCTCTCTTTTTTCTTCGTGTCGGAGCCCGCCCTCGAATGTTTCTGTCGGGGGTGCCTTCGTGGTAATGTTTTGTGGTCTTACGCCGTAATCTCTTTTACCTTGATCGCCGTGTAATTCTGACGATGACCGTTGGTATTGCGGTAACCCTTGCGCCTGCGGTGTTTGAATATAATAAGCTTCTCGCCCCTGCCCTGCTCCACGACCTCACCTGTTACCTTTGCCGATGCGAGCATGGGCGTGCCCACGGACATCGTGTCGCCATCGACGATCATGAATACATCCTTGATCTCGATCATATCGCCTTTTTGACCTTCAAGGGTCTCCACCCTGACGATATCACCGGGAGATACCTTGTACTGTTTTCCACCGCTCGTGATAACTGCGTACATATTTACCGCCTCCTTGAACGAACACATTCACTCGTAATGAGAGCGCATAAAATACCATGTAACTTGTGGACTTGTCAAGGGAAAAAACAGGTTTATTAGAAAAAAACCTGCTTCCCCTCCTTGTTTGACATGTTCCCTGACATCCTGCTACAATTGAACAACAGTTCGATCAATCAATCCATGCCCTATTATGAATTCTTCATCAGAATATCCGACGCCTTCAGGGATGCACTCATCCAGCGGCTGACCGAAACGGGATGTCTCGGCATGATAGAAAATGATGACTCCCTCACGGTCTATTTCCCGTCATCCCTTGACATCGACACGATCAAGAACGACCTTACGCTCCTTCAAACATTGCTTGAAAAAGCGGGACATAGCCATGAACTGACCTATGAGTATGCCCTCATTCCTGAAAAGGACTGGAACGAAACATGGAAAAAGAGCTTTCAGCCCGTTGATGCGGGACAGCGGTTCACCATCCTTCCACCCTGGGAAAAAGAAAAAAAGGACCGGATCAACCTGGTCATAGACCCCGGAATGGCTTTCGGAACCGGCCACCATGAGACCACACGGTCCTGCCTTGTGCTCATGGAGCACTATGCGCCAAAGACCGACAAAGAGAACTTTCTTGATCTCGGCACCGGTACGGGAATCCTCGCCATTGCCGCAAGGAAACTCGGATACCGGCATGTCATCGGCATTGATACGGACATCCTCGCCATCGATGCCGCACGGGAAAACATCGTCATTAATAATGTCCCGGATGTTGAGATACGCGAAGACCTTCTTGAAGAACTCGATGAGCACTTTGATGTCATTGCGGCAAACCTCATATCCGGAGTCCTGGTCCTGCTTGCTCCGGCGCTGTTTTCGCGCATGAACCCCGGCGGCATTGCTATTCTCTCGGGCATCCTCGTTGGTCAGAACGGCGAGGTGATCGAGGCAATGGAACAGGCGGGATTGTTGTTACGGGAAACATACCGTGATGGCAAGTGGGTGTCGCTGGTCATGGAACGGGACAGGAAATCCTGAGTCGCATACTCCTTTTCCATTACGCTGCTCATCGAACACTGTTTTAAACCGAGCGTTGACTGATTAAATATGACTGTACAATTAAAACCTGTTTGTTTATAATTACAGAGATGACAAATACACGACCGCTACGGTTATTCACTTTTCTACTCATTTCCTTTATTGGAATGCTCGTGTTTTCCCCCCGTTTCGCTTTCGCCACTCCGGACTACGCGCGTCAGACAGGCTTCGCGTGCGGGCAGTGTCACGTCGATGTCATCGGCGGCGGTCAGCTTACCCGGGAGGGCAGTGATTATCTATTCGATATGAAGTCCAGGGGCCTCATCCGCCCATTGACCATGACCCAGCATGTCGTGCGCCTTATCATCGGCTACCTCCACATGATAGCGGCCATCATGTGGTTCGGGACGATCATGTATGTACACATCCTCCTGAAGCCGGCGTATGCCTCGAAGGGCCTGCCCAAGGGCGAGCTCAGGCTCGGCTGGCTCTCGATGCTCGTGCTCCTGATAACGGGCACGCTCCTGACCATTGCAAGAATACCGTCGTGGGACACGTTCTTCACTACACGGTTCGGCATCCTCCTGGGTATCAAAATATCCCTGTACCTCATCATGCTTTCCAGCGCCCTTGTCGTTACCATCTATATCGGGCCAAAATTGAGAAAACAGAAGACGCTTGTCCCCGCAATGGACGCCGACGGCGCCTCCACGCTCGACGCCCTCGGCCAGTTTGACGGAAAAGACGGACGCCCGGCCTACGTGGCATACAAGGGGCTCATCTACGACATGACCGGAAGCAGGCTCTGGAAGAATGGCTCGCACATGATGAAACATGCGGCAGGCAATGATCTGACGGACATCCTGAAGACCGCGCCTCACGGTGAAGATAAGATACTGGCAATGCCTCGAGCGGGAAGGCTGCTTGCTCCCGCAGAAAAACCCAGGCGGCCGTTCCACATGAAGCTCTTCTATTTTTTTGCCTACATGAATCTCATTCTCGTTTTCGTCATCACGTTTGTTATCGCGCTCTGGAGATGGTGGTAAACGTCCTTTGAAAGAGACTTAACAGGTTGTTGAAAAAGGTTCCGTTTACCCTTCGACGGGCTCAGGGCGAACGGAACGAGCATTGAAATAGTTGTTCTTTATCCGTTCGTGGTGAGCTTGTCGAACCACTCTCATGACTTTTTCAACAACCTGTTAATGTAAACCGGGAATGATCGCCCCTGCGCAGAACCGAATCGCTATCGAACTCTGTGATATACTTACCGTGAAGGAGCACAACGTGACCGAAACAATTCTCACCCGCATACTTTATATGGAAGATGACCCGGGTCTCGCGCGCCTGCTCCAGAAGATCCTCCAGCGGCGCGGATTTGTCATCGACATCGCCACCAATGGCGAAGAAGGTCTCTCGATGCTCGATGCAAATCACTACGAGCTTCTGCTCATCGATTACAATATGCCGTTCCTGGGCGGGATCGATGTCATACGCGCTCTTTCAGCCAAAAACGCGCTGCCCCCGACGATCATGGTTACCGGCGAAGGCAATGAAATGGTGGCGGTCGAGGCCCTCAAGCTCGGGGCCGCGGATTACATCGTCAAAGACACGGACATGAAATACCTCGACCTGCTCCCTACCGTGATCGACCAGGTGCTGTACCGGCAGCAGATGCTCAGGGATCGGCAGAAGATGCTCGGGGTGCTCCGTGAAAGCGAAGAACGCTACCGGTTGCTCTTTGACAGCAACCCCATCCCCAGCATGGCCTACGATCTCCAGACGCTCAAATTCGTGGCGGTCAATGAAGCCGCCCTGGCCCATTACGGCTATACGTACGAGGAGTTTCTTTCTTTGAACGTCAGCGACGTCTATACTCCGGAAGAAATGCCGGCTTTGCTGAGCATCCTGTCAAAGATAGACCAGGGAGAAAAACAACGCGGAGTTTGGAAGCACCGGCTGAAAAACGGGTCTCTCATCGACGTTGAGATCACCTCGCACAACCTCATGCTCGGCGATGTCCGGGCGCATCTTATTCTCGCGAATGATATTACGGAACAAAAATTGATGAAGGAAAACATGTTGAGGTCACAGAAGCTCGAATCACTCGGCGTTCTGGCCGGCGGCCTTGCTCATGATTTTAACAACCTGCTCACCGCGATCATCGGCAATATTTCCCTGGCAAAGCTGAACACGCTGCCCGGCGAAAGCGTATCAAGCTTTCTGGATATCGCCGAGCAAGCGACTTCACGGGCGCAGAGCCTCACCCAGCAATTACTCACCTTCGCCCGGGGAGGCTCACCTGTCAAGAAGCCTCTTGCGGTGAAAACACTGATCGTGGATTCCGCCGGCTTTGCCATCCGGGGTTCCAAGTCCCGGTGCGAATTCAAGATCGCGCCCGACCTCCGGGTCATCGAAGCGGACGAGGGACAACTGGGGCAGGTGATCAACAACCTGGTCATGAACGCCGATCAGTCCATGCCTGAAGGCGGCACGATTACAGTGAGCGGTGAGAATGTCACCTTGAAGACGGACAATTCTCTTCTGCTCAAACCGGGGGACTACATCAGGATATCCGTGGCGGACCAGGGCATCGGCATTCCGAATGACAACCTCAAAAAGATCTTCGATCCTTATTTCACCACGAAAGATAAGGGGATCGGTCTCGGTCTTGCCACCTGCTACTCGATCATGAAACATCACGATGGACACGTCACCGTTACATCAACGCCGGGCGCTGGATCAACATTTTCCCTGTATCTTCCCGCCTCTTCAGTGCAGACCGTTCCCGCCGCTCCAGACACCGGTCGAGCACCCCTGCACGGGACCGGCAGGATACTGGTCATGGACGACGAAGATATTGTGAGGGACGTACTTCAGAGATCACTCACTCATCTCGGCTACGAAGTGGTCAGTGCGCTTGATGGGAATGAAGCGGTCACCCTCTATGAACAAGCCCTGAAAAACGGCAAGCCGTTCGACGCTGTCATCATGGACCTGACCATACCGGGAGGCATGGGCGGCAAGGAAGCGGTGATCAAACTGCGCAGGATCGATCCGGGGGTAAAAGCGATCGTCTCAAGCGGTTATTCAGATGACCCCATCATGTCTCGCTTCAAAGACTATGGCTTCAGCGGCGTCGTATCCAAACCCTACACGCTCAAGGCGCTGAGCGAAACGGTACATGCGGTGATCGCGGGAGATAAAACCTGAGTATTCCGTATGACGCAGGTCATAGCTTCTTCATCGCATTCATGCTATCGTAAGCTCGAATAAGAAATGCGAAACAATGGAATTGATGGGTTTCTATAGAACTCTGAACCCTGAACATTTAACCGAGAACGTTAACCCGCCATACGGAGGATACCATGGAAGTGCTCGACCTGAAGAAATTGATTCAATTCAAACCCGACCGGATCTCGCGCGAGATGCTTTCGGACAAACCTGAAATGCGCGTTGCCCTCATGTGCCTTGATGCGGGCCAGAAGCTCGATCCCCATAAGGCGCCGCTTCGTCTCATGATGTACTGTGTCCAGGGCAAAGGGACCTTTACCGTGGGCGAGGAGAAGATGGAAGCGGATGAGAAGACCTGCATCCTGTGCGAGCCCAACGTACAGCACGGTTTTGCCGCTGACAAGGGAGAAAAGCTCGTGGTCATGGCGATCGTTACGCCGGTGGAGTAAGCGCTGAGGTCTTCGAATTCCATCGGCGACCAAGAACAGTGATCTGGTACTCTGATATAACCAATAATAAAGCCCCCGTCTCGGTAGATGGGGGCTTTTGCTTTTTGCAGGTTAACACTATCCATACTTTATTTTCCTGTCAGAATCGCATTTGCCCTGCTTATCGTCTATGCAGATAAACGCGCAGTTGTCTCCAAATGTCCGCACCTTCTTGCTACAAAAGTATGCAAATCATGCTAACGGGAATAAAAGTTACAGTTACAACTTTTATCGAATACTTTCACATCCGCTTTAATCATCATCTATACTATGATTCATATCATAGTCAAATAACTCGATTTTGATTATTCTCTCTGCAAAGGAAACTCAATAACGCTGAAGGAGGTGCATATGAGCAACAAGGTTGCAAGGAATTTGTTTATTTTCGGCAGTCTCTTCTTTTTCGTGATCTTTCTCGGCCTCACGTACGACACGATGAAACAGATCGATGGTCGGGCCCCGGAGATCACGAAGGAGGTGGAGGCCGGAAAACTGGTCTGGCAGAAGTACGATTGCATCGGGTGTCACACCATCCTGGGCAACGGGTCATACTTTGCCCCGGACATGACCAAGGTCGTTGATCGTAAACCGGCCGGATACCTCAAGCAGTTTCTGATGGACCCCCGGGGTGTCAACCCGAAGGCCGCGATGCCGAATCTGGGGCTCAGCTCCGAGGAGGCGGAAAACCTCGTCACATTTCTCACCTGGATATCCAAGATTGACACCAACGGCTGGCCGCCCAAACCGATCCTGGCCGCTGCAGCGGGCCTCGGCGGGAAGGAACAGTCCCGGGGCCAGCAGATATACCAGTCGCAGGGCTGTTCCGGATGCCACACCATCTACGGCATCGGCGGGACCAGCGGTCCTGATCTGACGAACGTCGGCAAGACCCGGAAGGATGTGGAATGGCATGTGAAACATCTGAAAGATCCGCGTTCTGTCGTACCGAACTCGGCGATGCCCCCGTATGCCGGCGTACCGGATGATGACATTAAATCGCTGGCAGCATATCTCGTCACGTTACAATGACCCTCTCTCGTCTCGTCACCCCTGAACTTGTTTTCTCTCCCGGCGCGGGAGGGGAGTTGAAGTGAGGGGCATCAGACGAAGTGGTTTATCATTCTTAGGAGGTGAAACTAATGACCGTCAAATATCAGAGCCAAAAAATTGCGCAGTATTTTTACACATTCTCCGTCATTCTTTTCCTCGTGCAGGTGCTGGTCGGGATCATCGCGGCGATCCAGTTCATGTATCCCGATATCTTCATCCTGAACTTCAATACCATCAGGACGCTGCATATCAACGCCCTGGTTGTATGGCTCCTGTCGGGGCTCATGGGCGCGACCTACTACGTGGTCCCCGAGGAATCGGAGACCGAGGTTTGGAGCGTCCCCCTTGCCCTGATTCAGTTCTGGGCGACCGTGGTTACGGTCACGCTGGTCATCGTGGGATACATCTGGATGGGCCTCGATCCGCAGGCGAACAAGCTCGTTCTGGGCGCCCAGCTGCTGAATGAAGGGCGCGAGTACATCGAGGCGCCCCGATGGGCCGATGTGCTGATCGTGGTCTCGGTGCTGACCTTCCTCTTCAACATGTTCATGACCATGCTCAAGACCAGGAAGTGGACCGGCATCCAGGGGGTACTGCTTTTCGGGCTCGTGTTCCTGGCCCTCATGTACCTGCCGGGCATGTATTATTCGAAGAACATGATCAAGGACCAGTACTGGTGGTGGTGGGTCATCCATCTCTGGGTCGAGGGTTCCTGGGAAGTGATTGCCGGCGCGCTGCTCGCCTTCATGCTGATGAAGACCATCGGCGCCAAGCGCGAAGTGCTCGAGAAGTGGATGTACATTGAAGTGGGACTCGTGCTGTTCACCGGCATCCTCGGCACGGGCCATCACTATTATTTCATCGGCACGCCGAAGTACTGGCACTGGATAGGCGGTTTTTTCAGCGCCCTTGAACCCGTCCCGCTCCTGCTCATGGTATGGGACGCTTTCAGGACCACGAGGGAAGCGCGGAACGTGACGAACAAAGCCGGGCTGTTCTATACCGTGGCCCATGCCATATTCAACTTCGTGGGCGCAGGTCTCTGGGGAGTGATCCATACCCTGCCGCAGGTGAACCAGTGGACCCACGGCACGCAGATCACCACGGCCCATGGCCACCTAGCGTTCTACGGGGCCTACGTCCTGCTCATCATCGCAATAATTTACGTGACCCTGCCGTCCATTCGCGGTATCAAGGACTATGACCCCTCCCGGGCGTACCTTGCGTTCTGGTGGATGACCATCTCAATGGTCTTCATCGTCATCACCATCACCGGTGCGGGCATGGTCCAGGTATACATGGAGCGGCTCATGGGCCTTGATTATGTCGCGGTCAAGACTACCTACAATCTCTGGTTCTGGATCTTCCGAGCGATCTTCGGCGTCGGGTTCCTGGTCGGCGTCGGGATCTTCGCATATGATTTTTTCACGCTCCGGGAAAGGGCGGCGGTCCGCGCGTAAGGTAAGAAAAACAGGATATTCATGGCTATTAAAGAGGACGGTGAATTTACCGTCCTCTTTTTTTATGGCTCTTCTGACTTTCATGTGGGTGGAATAAGCGCCTATATGACTTATTATGCAGTATTATCGCCCCTTTTTCACATTTGTTGTCACCTTTCTTGCTTGCCCAAGAAATGTGACCGAAAGAAGGGCACCCGGCGAAAATCCTTTACGGCATGCTCGGTCGTCCTCGGTACATTTCGGAAACTCGCCCTTCGGGCTCAGACAGTCCGAAATGTTTAACCCTCGGACTCGGTCGCATGCCTAGATTTTCGCATGGGAAGCTTTTGGTGAAACGTCTTTAAACCAACCCCGCATGTCCCCGGAGCGGCCCTATAAAATTTTTGGGCACCCGTCTTGGCCTAAGGCAGCGTCCCTCTGGGGCGAACGCAAAGTACTGCCTGCACCAGCGTTATCGCAAGAGCACGGTGTCTGAGGCCGTAGGCCGAGTTTACGCGGGCGAGCGGACGTGGCCTTAGTCGGGTCAAAAATTTAATTCAGGCCACGAAGGGGATATGCAAGAAAATAGATAAAGGGTGAAAAACTACCCATACAAAACCCGGAAGTTCCTTTTTTATTATGATACAGGTCATAACCATAGAGAGGATGACCGTGCTATAAAGTACTATGAAGTTGATCACGTACAGACGAATATCACAGGTTTCTTTCATCCTCTTCATCTTCCTCATGCCGGTGCTGAATATCTTCCGGTATGACACGGACACCCATGAGCTGATCATGTTCGGCCAGGTCTGGGGCCTCGGCCTGGAACAGGGTTTCAC